>NZ_JBHYIG010000262.1:0-14157 GCF_042740015.1 Streptomyces sp. NPDC059037 | reverse complement strand
GGCCCCGCTCAGATGCTGAACCGCTCCTTGGCCAGGAGCGGCCGCACGCGTGGGGTGAAGCCGCCGGACTGGAACGGCGCTGCTCATCTCTCGTTCTGAACCGACCTGAACCCGACCTGAACCGGCCTGAACCGGATTGAAAGCGCATTCACGCTAGGCGCGTACGGTGACCCTGGGCAAGGCCGGGTCCGCTCCGGGCGCCGGCCGTGAGGGGGAGGAGCGCAGGTGGACGGGGCCTGGACAGGGGTACGGGAGCGCGTGCTCGCCCTTCGCGCGGCGCCGAACCGGGGGTCGGTGTTCGGCGCCTATCACGGGCGGTACGGCCATGGCTTCGAGCTGACCCCGGTCCTCACGGAGGAGCAGGTGCGGGCGGCGGAGCGACGGCACGGCTTCGACTTCCCGGCGGAGTACCGGAGCTTCCTCCTCGAGGTCGGTGCCGGGGGCGCGGGCCCCGACTACGGACTGCTCCCCGTGCGGCCGCCACAGCCGCAGGAGGCTTCAGTGAACGCCGCGCCCCCTCTCCTCCCCGCCCCCTGCCCCGACCCGCTCCCCTTCCGCCCCGAGCGCACGCAGGAACTGGATGCCCATGAGTGCGCGGAGCCGCAGCGCGCGGCGTACTCCGACGAGGAGGCGTTCCTGCGCGACTACCGCTCCTGGGACGCCCGCCACGACGAGCTCCACGAAGCCCTGACCGAGGGCACCCTCTGCATCAGCGAGCAGGGCTGCGCCTACTACACGCTCCTCGCCGTCACCGGTCCCGAGCGCGGCACGATGTGGGACGACGTCCGGGCGGCCGGCGAGGGAGTACTCCCAGTCCGGCACAAGGACAAGGAGCGGGTGACGTTCGCGGAGTGGTACCTGCACTGGCTGGACCACACGGAGCGCAAGGCCCTTGGTGCCCCGCCGGACACTCCGGCAGCACCGGGGCAGCCCAGCGGGACCACCTGACGCCCAGTCGCCCTCGGCGTCAGGCCCAGCGCGGACTCACCCCGCGAACTCCACCTCCGGCCACCGCCCCGAAGGCCCGTCCAACAGATGATCATCATCGCCCCGCAGCCACCGGTCGAAGAACGAGACCACATAGGCCCGTTGCGCCGCCACCGCGCGAGCCGGGGCGACCTTGCCCATGTTCTCCTCGATCACCTTCTGGCTCACCCCGGCCTGTGGCAGGAGCGAGGCCAGGTCCGTGTACGTCTGGTGCATCGAGCCGCGCAGGGTCAGGTTCCGCTTCCAGGCCGTGGTGTGGGACCAGAACTCCCGCCAGGACGGCTCCGTCGTGCGGTCGCTGCCCTGCCTGCCCATCAGGAGGAACGGGCGGTCCAGGCCGTGCCGGGCCACCGGCATGAGGTTCGTGCCGTTCGGTTCGGGGTTGTACTCCAAGGTGCCGTCCAGGTCTATGCCCGCCTTCACACGGCGGTCCTCGTACATCGTCTCGGCGGCCGCTATGCCGCCCGCCGACTGCCCGAACATGCCCACACGCCGCGCGTCGACGACCTTGGAGAGGCCGTGCGGCAAGGTGTCGATGCGGTCCAGGACGAACTTGGAGTCGGCCACCCGGACGTCGAGGACCTTCTTCAGCAGGGCCGGCATCTCGTTCGGCTGTGCCTCCTCCAGCGCCTTGCGCAGCGGGGCGTCGTCCTTCACCGAGCCATCGGGGAACTGCACCGCAGGAGCCTCATAGGTGTGGTCGATCGTCAGCACCACATAGCCGCGGCTCGCCAGCTCCTCGACAGCTGAAGTGCCCCACGTGCGCGGGTCGTTGGCGCCCGAGGCGTAGATCACCACGGGGCGTCGGCCGCCGCTCATGTCCACCGGGGCTCCTTCGCGGGCGTGCGTGCGCATCGCCGCGAAGTCGATCGCGCCCTTGGGGATGCCGTGCGGTGACATGGAGTCCCAGCGCTTGGCTGCTCCCGGAGCCATGTACGCCGCCAGGCGGTGGTCGCCTTCCGACGTCCGCGCCGCCGGGTACCAGACGCTGACCATCAGCTCGCGGTACCGCTGCGAGGGCACCCATGGGTCGTGCCGCGAACGGTCGACGAGGCGCGTCGAGAACGTACCGATCTCGTGCGGGCCCGTGGGTTCGGGAAGCCGCGCCTTGACCCCCGAGGAGTTCGCCGGGGGCGTGGGCCGTGCCTGTGCGGGGGCCGGGGCGGCCACCACGGCCGCCGCCAGGCCGGCCGCCGCGAGCCCCATCATCGAGCGTCGAGTCAGAGCCGAGGAGCGTCGAGTTGAAGCCGATTGCGTCGCGCCAGTCGCCGAAAAGTTCATGGCTCCATGCTGATCTCGGCCCGCGCCCCTGACCATGTGGGAAATCCCGAGACTTCGCCGTGGGGGATTACCCCCACGGCCCACCCCGGCCACGCCCAGCGACGCCCTGCCAACCGCGCCCAGCGACGCCCTGCCAACCGCCCGCGGGACGCTACTCCCCCCGCCGCCGAATCTTGCTCCCCAGCCACACCAGCGGATCGTACTTGCGGTCAACTGCCCGTTCCTTCAAGGGAATCAGCGCATTGTCCGTGATCTTGATGCCCTCGGGGCAGACCTCCGTGCAGCACTTGGTGATGTTGCAGTAGCCGAGCCCGTGCTCGTCCTGGGCGGTGGCCTTGCGGTCGAGGCCGGTCTCCGCCGCCGCGTCCAGCGGGTGCATGTCCAGCTCGGCGACCCGCATCAGGAAGCGCGGCCCCGCGAAAGCCGCCTTGTTCTCCTCGTGGTCGCGCACCACATGGCAGGTGTCCTGGCACAGGAAGCACTCGATGCACTTGCGGAACTCCTGGGAGCGGTCCACGTCCTCCTGCATCATGCGGTACTCGCCGGGGCCGAGATCGGCGGGCGGCACGAAGGCCGGCACCTCCCGTGCCTTCGTGTAGTTGAAGCCCACGTCCGTCACCAGGTCACGCACCACGGGGAAGGCCCGCAGCGGTGTCACCGTGATGACGTCGTCGCGCTCGAACACCGACATCCGCGTCATGCACATCAGCCGCGGGCGCCCGTTGATCTCGGCCGAGCACGAACCGCACTTGCCCGCCTTGCAGTTCCAGCGCACCGCCAGGTCGGGTGCCTGGGTGGCCTGGAGGCGGTGGATGATGTCGAGGACGACCTCGCCGTCGTTGACCTCGACCTTGAAGTCCTCCAGGCCGCCGCCGCCGAGATCGCCGCGCCAGACCTTGAATTGCGCGTCGTACGAACTCACTCGTAGAGCTCCTCTTCAGGCAGGTACTTGACCAGCTCCTCCTTCTCGAAGAGAGCGAGCAAGTCGGGACGGATGGGCTCGGTCGTGACCCGCACCAGGTCGATCTGGCCGCGCACGGGATCCGTCGCCGCCAACCCGCCCGTCGGATCGGCCAGTTGGCAGAGCAGATTCACTCGGCGCCACTCGCGGTTCATCGCCGGATGGTCCTCGCGGGTGTGCCCGCCCCGGCTCTCCGTGCGCTCCAGGGCGGCCCGCGCCACGCACTCGCTGACCAGGAGCATGTTGCGCAGGTCGAGCGCGAGGTGCCAGCCGGGGTTGAACTGGCGGTGGCCCTCGACGCCCGCCCGGCGTGCCCGCACCCGCAGTTCGGCGAGTTTCTCCAGGGCCTGCTCCATCTCGGCCTCCCGGCGGATGATGCCGACCAGGTCGTTCATCGTCTGCTGGAGCTCCTGGTGGAGGGTGTACGGATTCTCCGGCGTCGCCCCGTCCTCGGGGCCCTCGGCGCTGAACGGCCGCAGCGCCTCGGCCGCCGCCGTGTCCACCTGCGTCTCGTCCACCAGGGGCCTGGCCCCGGAGAGTTCGGACGCGTGCCGCGCCGCGTGCAGCCCCGCGCGCCGCCCGAAGACCAGCAGGTCGGAGAGGGAGTTGCCGCCGAGCCGGTTGGAGCCGTGCATGCCGCCTGCCACCTCGCCGGCCGCGTACAGACCCGGCACGCGCCGCGCCGACGCCGTGTCCGAGTCGACCGCGATGCCGCCCATCACGTAGTGACAGGTCGGCCCGACCTCCATCGCCTCGGCCGTGATGTCGACGTCCGCAAGCTCCTTGAACTGGTGGTACATGGACGGGAGCCGGCGCCGGATGACCTCGGCGGGCATGCGCGTCGAGACGTCGAGGAAGACCCCGCCGTGCGGTGATCCGCGGCCCGCCTTCACCTCGGAGTTGATGGCGCGCGCCACTTCGTCGCGCGGCAGCAGCTCAGGGGGGCGGCGGTTGTTGTCCGGATCCTCGTACCAGCGGTCGCCCTCCTCCTCCGACTGCGCGTACTTCTCCTTGAAGACGTCGGGTACGTAGTCGAACATGAACCGCTTGCCTTCGGAGTTGCGCAGTACGCCGCCGTCGCCCCGCACCGACTCGGTGACGAGGATGCCCTTCACCGAGGGCGGCCAGACCATCCCCGTGGGGTGGAACTGCACGAACTCCATGTTCAGGAGGGGCGCCCCGGCGAGCAGGGCGAGCGCGTGGCCGTCGCCCGTGTACTCCCAGGAATTCGACGTCACCTTGAAGGACTTGCCGATGCCGCCGGTCGCCAGGACCACGCTCGGGGCTTCGAGCACGAAGAAGCGGCCGGACTCGCGGTCGTAGCAGAAGGTGCCGCTGACCCGGCCCTCCTCGCCGAAGACGCCGCTCTCCTCCTTCAGGACGCGGGTGACGGTGCACTCCTGGAAGACCTTCAACCGCGCTTCGTGGTCGCCGTATTCGCGCTCGTCCTCCTGTTGAAGGGAGACGATTTTCTGCTGGAGCGTCCGGATCAGCTCAAGACCCGTACGGTCGCCGACGTGTGCGAGGCGCGGATACTCGTGCCCGCCGAAGTTGCGCTGGGAGATCCGCCCGTCCGCCGTGCGGTCGAACAGGGCGCCCCAGGTCTCCAGCTCCCAGACACGGTCGGGTGCTTCACGCGCGTGCAGCTCGGCCATCCGCCACTGGTTGAGGAACTTGCCGCCGCGCAGGGTGTCGCGGAAGTGGACCTGCCAGTTGTCTCCGGAGTTCACATTGCCCATGGAGGCCGCGATGCCGCCCTCGGCCATCACCGTATGGGCCTTGCCGAACAGGGACTTGCAGATCACCGCCGTACGGGCGCCCTGCTCACGTGCCTCGATCGCGGCCCGCAGGCCCGCGCCCCCGGCCCCCACCACGACAACGTCCCACTGCTGCCGCTCCACTTGAGACATCAGAACAACCTCGGATCGTCGAAGGCGCCGGACGCGACCAGGTACACGTAGAAGTCGGCGAGCGCCACGCTCACCAGCGAGGCCCAGGCGAGCAGCATGTGGCGTGCGTTCAGTTTTCCAACCCACTGCCACATGCGGTACCGCACGGGATGCTTGGAGAAGTGCTTGAGCTTGCCGCCGACGATGTGCCGGCAGGAGTGACAGGAGAGTGTGTACGCCCAGATCAGCGTGATGTTGACCAGGAACACGAGGGTGCCGAGGCCCATGTGGCCCCACTCGTAGTGCTCGTCGCGGAACGCGAGCACGGTGTCGTACGTGAGGATGCCCGCCACCGGAACCGCCGCGTAGAAGAAGTAGCGGTGGATGTTCTGCAGGATCAGCGGGAAACGGGTCTCTCCGGAGTACTTCTTGTGCGGCTCGGCGACCGCGCAGGCGGGCGGTGACGCCCAGAAACCGCGGTAGTAGGCCTTGCGGTAGTAGTAGCAGGTCAGCCGGAAGCCGAGCGGGAAGATCAGGATCAGCAGGGCGGGGGACAGGCCCCACCAGCTGCCGAAGATCTCCCAGTTGGGCCCGCCCCGCATCGGCTCGCAGTTCTCGGCGAGGCACGGTGAGTAGAACGGGGAGACGTAGGGCGCCGCGTAGTAGTCAGCGTTCGCGAAGGCCCGCCAGGTCGAGTAGACGACGAAGGCGAAGAGCCCGGCGGCCGTCGCGGCGGGCGCGAGCCACCAGCGGTCGGTCCGCAGATGGGCAGCGCTGATCGCGGCGCGCGTCTTCCCTCGTACGCCGCCGGGCTC
Source organism: Streptomyces sp. NPDC059037 (assembly GCF_042740015.1). Classification (NCBI taxonomy): domain Bacteria; kingdom Bacillati; phylum Actinomycetota; class Actinomycetes; order Kitasatosporales; family Streptomycetaceae; genus Streptomyces; species Streptomyces sp. NPDC059037. Next base: position 8,224 of record NZ_JBHYIG010000262.1, on the reverse strand, counting down.
CTGTTCGCTTTTCAGGTGGGGTTCTGTGCCAGTGGCCAACGAGGCTCGACTCCTTCGTCCGTCCTCCGGAGGTGGTGGGCAGGGAACTCAGAGGGCTTGGGGCTCAGGGGGCGTGACGGTCCTTCGACCCCAGGCCTTCGTCGTCCGAGTCCGTCCACAGCGAGTTGTCGTAGGGCTTCTCGGGGATGTGGACGAGGTCGGGCCGCTCCTGCGGCTGCCCGGGGGGAGCGCCCGGCGTCGTGGCGCGGAGCAGGGCGAAGCTCTCGCGCAGATGGTCGGTGTCGGTGCGGACCCGGCGTACGTCGATGCCTTGCATCTCGGCACCGGCATGCTGCGTCAGCTTGTCGACGGTGCGGACCAGCTCGTCGACGCATCGCTGTACGGCCGTCAGGTCATCCTGCAGAGCCATAACTTGCCCTCACTTCAGGTGTGCGGTGGCAACGCTCATGCGCCTGCGAGTGTTGCGCGTCACATCCGGCTTGGGAAGAGATCTGCATCGATTCGCGGCGCATACGCAACGAATGCGCCGGGTCACGCGCTGATACGGGCCGACGCGCCGGACCAGGTGTCCGGATTGGGCCGCACGGGTGGCGTCCGGTCGTCGCCGCGCCGTGTCGCCGCTACTCGCCGTGCCGTGTCGCCTTGAGTGGAGCGATAGATGTGATCAACTCCATATCCCAACATACAGGAACAAACCCGGCATGGTCCTGGTACTGGCGGCCGGGCGAGCCTCGGAGGTATCCGCCATGTCCCCAGACCGCGTCAGGCTGAGATCTGCCGTGTTCCTCGCCGCGGGCGTGCTGACGCTGCCCGCCCTCGCCGCCTGCAGCTCCCACGACGAGGCCGGTGCCCCGACCGCGGCCCAGGACGTCGCGCCCGCCGCACGGGATCTCGTCGCCGACGGGGGGACCATGAACTGGGCCGTCGACGCGGTGCCGGAAACCCTCAACTCCTTCCAGTCGGACGCCGATGCGGGCACCACGCGGGTCGCGGGCGCGGTCCTGCCGTCGATGTACCGCCTGGACGAGAAGGGCAGGGCCCAGCGCAACGAGAACTTCCTGGAGTCCGCGAAGGTCGTCGAGCGCGAGCCGAAGCAGGTCGTGCTCTACAAGCTGCACCAGCAGGCGGTGTGGAGCGACGGCCGGGAGATCGGCGCCGACGACTTCGCGGCACAGCAGCGGGCGCTCTCCGGCAAGGACAGCGCGTACTGGACGGCTCGCAACGCCGGCTACGACCGCATCGAGAAGATCGAGCGCGGAGCGAACAACCTGGAGGTGCGCGTCACCTTCAACAAGCCCTACGCGGACTGGCGTTCGCTCTTCTCGCCGCTGTACCCCAAGGAGGTCATGGGCACCCCTGACACCTTCAACGACGGGGCGCGGGCCAAGCTCCAGGTGAGCGCGGGGCCGTTCGCCGTCCAGGACTTCGACCGCAAGGCGGGCGAGGTCACGCTGACCCGCAATCCGCGCTGGTGGGGCAGGCCCGCCAAGCTCTCCAAGCTGGTCCTGCGCGAGGTGCCGCGCGGCGAGCGGGCCGCAGCGCTCGCCGCCGGGCAGGTCGACCTCGCCGAGATCGACGCTCCGGAGGCGGGGCGCATCCTGAACGCCGCCCGTGACAAGGGCGTCCAGGGCCCGCTCCCGCACGGCCCCGAGACGCAGCTCACCCCCGGGAAGGCGCTGCGTTCCTGGGCGATCGCCAACGGCTCCGACGAGGAGGCGGCCGACACCGAGCTGCGGGCCCGCGAGAAGACCGGCAAGGCGATCAAGAAGTACGCCGACGAACAGTCGGGCCTGCGGGGCTACACCCTCCGCAAGTCCCTCGAACCGGCCTACACCCAGCTCGCCCTCAACGGCACCGAGGGCCCGCTCGCCGACGACCGGGTGCGGCGCGCGGTGGCCCGCGCCCTCGACCGCGACGCGATCGCCAAGGCGGTCCTGACCCCGCTCGGCCTGCCCGCCGAGCCGGTCGGCAGCCACCTGGCCCTCGCGGGGCAGCAGGCGTACGCCGACAACAGCGGCGCGCTGGGGGATCAGGACACCACCGAGGCTCGGGCGCTGCTCGCGGATGCGGGGTGGGTGCCGGGCGGCCCGCTGAAGGAGAAGTACGAGAAGAAGGAGAAGACGGCCGGCGCCGAGAAGGGGAAGTCCGGCGCGGAGTCCGGGTCCGATGGCTCGGGCGACTCCGGCGACGGCACGTACATCGTCGGCGAGGACGACCAGAAGCCGGGCGACAGCGGCACCTCGGTGCTCGCGCCCGCTCCGGCAGCGGCCTACCAGGAGGCGGCGCTGACCCGCCAGGCGGATTCCTTCACGTCGCGGCGCGAGGCGGACAAGGAGAAGAAGAAGGACCCCGGCGAGCACACCAGGCAGCGCACCGACAAGCAGGTGAAGAAGGGCGGCGCTCCCGGGGCGTACGCCCCCAAGGGCACCGCGGCGCCGGCCGCGCCCGCCGCCGCGCCGGGCGGCCTCATGGCCAAGGACGGCAAGCCGCTCACGCTCCGTTTCGTCCTGCCTTCGGGCGAGGGATCGGAGTCGCTGCGCACGGTGGCGGAACGTATCTCCAGAATGCTGGAGAAGATCGGCGTCCGTACGGAGACGGCGAAGGTCGCCGACGACAGCTACTTCAAGGACCACATCGCGTCCGGCCAGTACGACCTCGCCCTCTACTCCTGGCCCGCGTCGGCCTTCCCGGCCACGGACGCGCGCCCGATCTTCGCCAAGCCGGTACCGGCCGCGGACGGTTCGCTCAACGTGGAGCAGAACTACACGCGGGTCGGCACGGACCACATCGACCAGCTCTTCGACCAGGCGCTGGGTGAGCTGGACGAGGACGAGAACCGTGCCCTGGTCAGGAAGGCCGACGCCCGCATCTGGGCCGAGGCGGGCTCCATCCCCCTCTACCAGCGCCCCCAGCTGGTGGCGGCCCGCCCGAACCTGGCGAACGCCGGAGCCTTCGGCTTCCAGTCCCCGAACTACGAGGACATCGGCTTCCTGAAGCCGGGCGCGAAGCCGTCGGGCAAGCCCGAGGAGAAGTGAGCCTGCCCTAACTACGCTCAGATTCCGCTCAACTCCCTTGCCCGCCGGCCACCCCGGCGGGCAAGGTCGTTTTCATCCACTGACCCGGGATGCGTGCCCCTTCCCCACGAACGGGTGAGAACTCGACGACCCACCCCACGGGCATGCCTCGGCCCATAGCGTTGATGCTATGACGTGGGGTACCGTCGAACTCGAGCCGGAAGTCGCTGCGTGGCTGTCCGGGCTCGACGACAAACGCTGGGCGCAAGCCCTCATGCACCTCGACCTGCTCGAACAGCGCGGAGTCCTCCTCGACGAGCCGTACACGCGCCAGCTCGACGGCAAGCTCAGAGAGCTGCGCTTCTACTGCGGAGGTGAGCGGATCCGTGTCACCTACTGGATCGCCCCGGGCCGCCGCATGATCATGCTCACGGTGTTCCCCAAGACGCGGATGCGCGAGTTCGCCGAGGTCGAGCGGGCGCGTCAGGCGATGAAGCGCTGTCAGGAAGAAGGGCACACCGTGGACGAGGAGGAGTCGTGACTCAGACCAGGCGCACCAGCCTCGCCGACGCGCGTGCGGCGCGGGCCCTCACGCCCGAGATCGAGGAGGAGTACGCCGCCGCGCGACTCCGCTTCGTGCTCGCGGAGGCCGTCCGCAAGCAGCGGCAGGACCTGGGGCTCTCGCAGAGCGAGCTCGGGCGCAGAGCCGGGATGACGCAGTCGGCAGTCGCACGCTTCGAGGGGGGCGGCACCGTGCCGACGATCCCGGTGCTCGACCGGCTGGCCCGCGCGCTCGACCTCGAGCTGCGCGTGGAGCTGTCGCCGCACGCCGAGAGCGCCTAGTACGGCGGTAAAACCCCTGGTCAAGCCCCCTGCAAGGGTCCCGCGCAGGCCATCGCCGCGTGGGCCACGTAGACTGGGGTGAGGCCGTGGCGTGTTCTGCCCGGCAGGGCACGCGTACCGGACCGTACGCGCCGCCGTCCACTCTTCCCGGGAGAAGCGCAGCTCGTATGCCCACGCGCCATGACATTCGTAATGTTGCCATCGTCGCCCACGTCGACCACGGCAAGACCACCCTGGTCGACGCCATGCTCAAGCAGGCCGGCTCCTTCGCCGCGCACGCAGCCGAGTCGCTCGACGACCGCATGATGGACTCGAACGACCTGGAGCGTGAGAAGGGCATCACGATCCTGGCCAAGAACACGGCCGTCAAGTACCACCCCAAGGATGGCGGCGACGTCATCACCATCAACATCATCGACACCCCCGGCCACGCCGACTTCGGTGGTGAGGTCGAGCGCGGCCTGTCGATGGTGGACGCGGTCGTCCTGCTGGTCGACGCCTCCGAGGGTCCGCTTCCGCAGACCCGCTTCGTGCTGCGCAAGGCCCTCGCCGCGCGCATGCCGGTGATCCTCTGCATCAACAAGACGGACCGCCCGGACTCGCGCATCGCCGAGGTCGTCGACGAGACGTACGACCTGTTCCTCGACCTGGACGCCGACGAGGACCAGATCGAGTTCCCGATCGTCTACGCCTGCGCCCGTGACGGCGTCGCCTCGCTGACCAAGCCGGAGGACGGCACCGTCCCGGCCGACAGCGAGAACCTGGAGCCGTTCTTCTCGACGATCCTGGAGCACGTCCCCGCTCCGGAGTACGACGAGGACGCCCCCCTCCAGGCCCACGTCACCAACCTGGACGCCGACAACTTCCTCGGCCGTATCGCGCTCTGCCGCGTCGAGCAGGGCGAGCTGCGCAAGGGCCAGACCGTCACGTGGATCAAGCGCGACGGGTCGCAGTCGAACGTCCGCATCACCGAGCTGATGATGACCGAGGCGCTCACGCGCAAGCCCGCCGAGAAGGCGGGCCCCGGTGACATCTGCGCCATCGCCGGTATCCCGGAGATCATGATCGGTGAGACCCTCGCCGACCCCGAGAACCCGATCGCGCTCCCGCTGATCACGGTCGACGAGCCCGCGATCTCCATGACCATCGGTACGAACACCTCGCCGCTCGTCGGCAAGGGCGGCAAGGGCCACAAGGTCACCGCCCGTCAGGTGAAGGACCGTCTGGACAAGGAGCTCATCGGTAACGTCTCGCTCCGTGTCCTGGACACCGAGCGCCCGGACGCCTGGGAGGTCCAGGGCCGTGGTGAGCTGGCGCTCGCCATCCTGGTCGAGCAGATGCGCCGCGAGGGCTTCGAGCTCACCGTCGGCAAGCCCGAGGTCGTCACCAAGCAGATCGACGGCAAGACGTACGAGCCGATCGAGCGCATGACCATCGACTCGCCCGAGGAGCACCTCGGCGCCATCACGCAGCTGATGGCGACCCGCAAGGGCCGTATGGAGACGATGACCAACCACGGCTCCGGCTGGATCCGCATGGAGTGGATCGTTCCGTCGCGTGGCCTCATCGGCTTCCGTACGGAGTTCCTGACCCAGACCCGCGGTACCGGCATCGCGCACTCCATCTTCGAGGGCCACGAGCCGTGGTTCGGCGAGCTGCGCACCCGTCACAACGGCTCGCTGGTCGCGGACCGTTCGGGTTCGGTCACGCCGTTCGCGATGGTCAACCTCCAGGAGCGCGGTGTCATCTTCACCGAGGCCGGCACCGAGGTGTACGAGGGCATGATCGTCGGTGAGAACTCGCGCGCCGACGACATGGACGTGAACATCACCAAGGAGAAGAAGCTCACCAACATGCGTGCGGCTTCCGCGGACACGACGGAGAACGTCGTGCCCGCCCGCAAGCTCTCGCTCGAGCAGTCCCTGGAGTTCTGCCGCGACGACGAGTGCATCGAGGTGACCCCGGAGACCGTGCGCATCCGCAAGGTCGTCCTGGACCAGAAGCAGCGCGGGCGCACCGCTTCGCGCGCCAAGCACGGCTAAGGCCGTGACAAAGTCTGGCTAAAGCTTCGCGCCGCGCCAGGCTCATGCACAACTGCCGCTGACGCTCTGCGAATTCGGCAACTGAGGCCGGTTTCCGCCCCTCCGGAAGGAGGGCCGGGAGCCGGCCTCTCGCGTATCTGCGGCGGTTGCCCCCTGCGCGGCCCGTCAGGCCGCTACGCTGGCGCACACCTCCCAGGGTCTACGCGTGTCCACCGGACCGCGTCCGAACGGCCCCGCCGGGCGTCTTCAACTCGCCCCGCCGCAACCGGTTTTCCCGGACGCTCCGTCCGGAATGCGGACGCCATTGACCGTTAGATGTGTAACACGTCCGTTTCGCAACCATCTATCTCGGATCGGTTTGTCCGGATTTTGGAAGTTGTACGCACCAGGTGTGATTGAACCGAGACCAAAAGACTGTGGTCGACCGGTACCTCATGGCTAATAGTTGACCGCGTATAGCTCGGGTCAATGGGTCACGCGCTGTGGGGAGCGCCGACTCACGAGCACACTGGGGTACGTCGATCTTCGCGCCGTCAGGGGTGTCGGCGCGGTTTCTTGTACCCCCTCTTGTAGTGAACAAGTGGACTCATGAGGAGGAACCCCATGCGTGGTGCCAAGAGCGCCAAGTGGGTCGCGATAGCCGGTGTCGTGGCGCTGGCGGCTACTGCCTGTGGCGGCGGCAGCGACAGCAGCGACAACAGCAACCGCAAGGTCGACCCCAAGGGGATCGTCAGCTACGCCAATGGTGAGCCGCAGAACGCTCTGCAGCCCGCCAACACGATGGAGGCGTACGGCAGCGTCGTCATCAACTCCCTCTTCACGGGGCTTGTCAACTACGACAAGCAGGGCAACATCACCTATGAGAACGCCGAGTCGGTCACTCCCGACAAGGACAACAAGGTGTGGACCGTCAAGCTGAAGCCGGGCTGGAAGTTCCACAACGGCGAGGCCGTCACGGCCAAGTCGTACGTGGACGCCTGGAACTTCGCGGCGAACCCCGCCAACGGCCAGCAGAACAGTGGCTGGTACCGCGACATCGTCGGTTACGACAAGGTCCACCCCGAGAAGGGGAAGGGCACCGGCAAGACCATGTCCGGTCTGAAGGTCGTCGACGACAACACCTTCACCATCACGCTGAACTCGGGCATCCCGTACTACGCGTACAAGCTCGTCTACGCGCCGTTCTACCCCATGCCCTCGGCTGCCCTGAAGGACCCGAAGACGTACGGCGAGAAGCCGGTCGGCAACGGTCCCTACAAGCTCAAGAGCTGGGAGCACAAGAAGTCGATCCAGGTCACCGCCTGGTCCGGCTACAAGGGTGAGAAGAAGCCGAAGAACGGCGGCATCAACTTCAAGGCGTACACGACGCCGCAGGCCGCGTACAACGACCTGCGCTCGGACAACGTCGACACGATGCCGCTGATCCCGGACAGCGAGCTCGCCAACTTCAAGCAGGACTTCGGCGACCGCGCCATCGAGCAGGACTTCTCGGCGATCAACACGGTCAACCCGGCCTTCTACAGCAAGGCGTTCAAGGACGTCGACGTGAAGGTCATCCAGGGTCTGTCGATGGCCATCGACCGCGAAACCATCGCGAAGACCACCTTCGCCGGTACGCGTGAGCCCGCCTCCGGCTGGGTCGCCAAGGGCGTCAAGGGCTACCAGGCCGGTGCCTGTGGTGAGTTCTGCAAGTTCAACCCGAAGAAGGCCAAGCAGTTCGTCAAGGACGGCGGCGGCATCCCGGGCAACAAGATCACCATCCAGTACAACGCCGACCAGCCGCACAAGGGTTGGGTCACGGCGGTGTGCAACAGCATCACCAAGTCGACCGGCGTGAAGTGCACCGGCGACCCGACGACCGACTTCCAGGCCGACACCGAGATTCGGGACAAGAAGCAGGTCAAGGCGATGTACCGGTCGGGCTGGGTGCTCGACTACCCGTTCAACGGCAACTTCCTTGCCGACCTCTACGGGACCGGCGTCGACGGCAACAAGGGCGGCTTCTCGGACAAGAAGTTCGACGAGCTGACCAAGAAGGCCGACGCGGCCAAGACGATCGACGAGTCCGCGGAGCTGTACAACGAGGCTGAGAAGCAGCTCGTGAACACCTTCCCGGGCATCCCGCTCTGGTACAACAAGACGCTCTCCGCCTACTCGCAGAACGTCAAGCACGTGCAGTTTGACCAGGCCGGTGACCCGATCCTCACCGACATCGAGGTCTTCAAGAAGTAGGCGTCGGAGGCCCGTTCCCGAAGCGTCGCCCCGCGCTCCCCGGCGGGGGGTGGGGCGGGCGCCGGGTGGGCCGGGGCCCCCAAGGGGGGCGAT
>NZ_JBHYIG010000261.1:0-14236 GCF_042740015.1 Streptomyces sp. NPDC059037 | reverse complement strand
CACCCGTCGTACCCCCCCGGCTGCGGCACCCGCTCAGCTCCGCCGCTCCAGGCGGAACAGTCGTATCTCCCGCTCCACGCGGGATTGATACGTGGCATACGGCGGCCAGAAGGCAAGTACCGCCTCCCAGGCGGCGTCCCGCTCCTCACCCCTCAACAGCCGTGCCCGCACCGGGATGTCCTCGCCCTGCCAGCTCACGTCCGCGTCCGGATTGGCCAGGAGATTGGCCGTCCACGCCGGGTGGCCGGGACGCCCGAAGTTGGACCCGATCAGCACCCAGCCCCCCGTGTCCTTCTCCGGCATGCACGCAAGCGGCGTACGCCTCGGCAGTCCGCTCTTCGCGCCGCGCACCGTCAGGATGACGCCGGGCAGCATCTTCGCGCTGAGCAGGACCTTGCCGCGGGTGAGGCGGTGCACCGTGCGGTCCATCGCCGGGATGAAGTGCGGGGCGATCCTGGCGAATGTGCGCGTCGACGACACCTTCTGGATCAGGCGCAGACCCGGCGGCATCAGACGGCCTCTTCCAGCGCGGCGGCCGGTCCGCCCTCGAAAAGACCCGCCCGTTCCGCCGCCCGCGCCCGCAGCCGGTGCACCGGGCCGAAGAGCAGCTCGTCGCTGGAGGCCCGCTTGAAGTACAGATGCGCCTCGTGCTCCCAGGTGAAGCCGATGCCGCCGTGCAGCTGTACGGCTTCGGACGCGGCGGTCCGCAGCGCGTCGAGGCCCTGGGCGAGCGCGAGCCCGCCGGCCCGTTCGGCGCCCTGTCCGCCGAACCCGGCGGCCTCGGCGCCGACGGCCCACGCCGCGTAGTAGGCGGCCGAGCGCGCGGCCTGGACCTGTACGTACACATCGGCGAGGCGGTGCTTGACCGCCTGGAAGGAACCGATGGCGCGGCCGAACTGCTCGCGCTGCTTCACGTATTCGACGGTCCGCTCCATCACCCGGTCCGCGGCGCCGACGGCCTCCGCGGCGACGACGGTGGCGGCGACGTCACCGACCGCGGCGAGCGCGCCCGGCACATCCGACTCGTCCGTGCCCAGCAACTCCGCTTCCACGTCGCGCAGTTCGACGCGGGCCTGGGTGCGGGTCTCGTCGAGCGCGGTCTGCCGGGTGCGCACCACGCCGGGCGCCTCGTCGCGTACGAGGAAGAGGAGCGTACGGGAGCGTGCGAAGCCTCCCGCGTGTGCGGCCACGACAAGGAGGCCCGCGCTGTGCCCGTCGAGCACCTGCTCGGCCTGCCCGTACAGCCGCCACACCCCGTCGGAGAGCCGTGCCTGTACGCCGCCCGCGCGGCCGCCGCCCGACCAGTCGCCGGAGTTGTCGCCGACGAGACCGAGGGCCGTGGCGAGTCCGGTGCCGGGGACGGCGAGCGCGGCGGTCAGCTCGCCCGCGGCGATGCGGGGCAGCAGCTCGGCGCGCTGCTCCTCGGTGCCGAGGGAGAGGATCAGCGGGGCGGCGAGGACCGCGGTGGCGAAGAGCGGGGTGGGGGCGAGGGCCCGCCCCAACTCCTCGCATCCCAAGGCCAGTTCGGCGGTGGTGCAGCCGACTCCTCCGTACGTCTCCGGGAGGGCGAGGCCGGGAAGACCGAGCTGTTCGGCAAGGGCCGCCCAGAGGGTGGAGTCGTGGCCGGCCGGGGTGCGCACCGCGGCCTTGACCTCGTCGGGGCCGCAGCGTTTGGTGATCACTTCGCGAAGGGTGCGGCGGATCTCGTCCTGCTCCGCGCTGAAGGCGGCGTCCATCGGCAGGCTCCTCCCCAGGGCCCGGCGGCCCGGTACCCAGATCTGACGGGCCGTCATGCTAGGACGGTGGCGGCGATATGCACAGAGCGCTGACGTGACGCGATGCGATCCCGACTCTCGGCCCGAGTCGTTGATCTGATGTACCGTCAGATTCATGGCTGCTGCTACCGCTACCCGCTCCCCTTCCCCCTCCCGCAAGGTCGCCGTCGTAGGTGTCGCCCTCTCGGACTGCGGCCGGGTCGACGAGGCCACTCCCTACGCGCTGCACGCCCAGGCCGCCCGCCGTGCGCTCGCCGACTCCGGGCTCGGCCGCGACGTCATCGACGGCATCGCGTCGGCCGGCCTCGGCACACTCGCACCGGTCGAGGTCGCCGAGTACCTGGGCCTCAAACCCCGCTGGGTGGACTCGACTTCGGTCGGCGGCGCCACCTGGGAGGTGATGGCCGCGCACGCGGCGGAGGCGATAGCGGCGGGACGGGCGAACGCCGTCCTGCTGGTCTACGGATCGACGGCGCGCGCGGACATCAAGGCGAAACGGCGTACGTCGAACCTGTCGTTCGGCGCGCGGGGGCCGCTGCAGTTCGAAGTCCCGTACGGGCACTCGCTGATCGCCAAGTACGCGATGGCCGCGCGCCGCCATATGCACGAGTACGGCACGACGCTGGAGCAGCTCGCGTCGGTGGCCGTGCAGGCGCGGGCGAACGCCGCGACCAACCCGGACGCGATGTTCCGCGAGCCGATCACGGTGGACGAGGTGCTGAGTGGCCCGATGATCGCGGACCCGTTCACCAAGCTGCACTGCTGCATTCGTTCCGACGGCGGCTGCGCGGTGCTGCTGGCCGCCGAGGAGTACGTGGCCGACTGCGCGTCGGCGCCGGTGTGGGTGCTCGGCGCGGGCGAGCACGTCTCGCACACGACGATGTCGGAGTGGGACGACTTCACCGTCTCACCGGCGGCGGTGAGCGGGCGGCTCGCGTTCGAGCGGGCGGGGGTGCGGCCGGAGGACGTGGACGTGGCGCAGATCTACGACGCCTTTACGTATATGACGCTGGTGACGCTGGAGGACCTGGGCTTCTGCGGGAAGGGGGAGGGCGGGGCGTTCGTGGAGAAGGGCCGCCTGCTGCGAGACGGGGAGCTGCCGACGAACACGGACGGCGGCGGCCTCTCCGCCCAACACCCTGGAATGCGGGGGCTGTTCCTGCTGGTGGAGGCGGTGCGGCAGCTGCGGGGCGAGGCGGGCGAGGGCCGCCAGGTGCGGAAGCCGGGAGGCCACCTGCCGGAGCTGGCGGTGGCTTCGGGGACCGGGGGGTGGTTCTGCTCTTCGGGGACGGTGGTGCTGGGGCGGGGGTGAGGGGGCCTCTTGCCGGCCGGGGGAGCGGGGCTGTTCGTCTTGGGGGCGGGGCGGCGGCTTTGGGTGCCGCCTGCGGGGCTGTTCGTCTTGTGGGCGGGGCCGCGGCTTTGGGTGCCGCCTGCGGGGCTGTTCGTCTTGGGGGCGGGGCCGCGCCGGTATGTCCGTACTCGCCATCTCGGTCCGAGCGTCTTGCTGCTTCGGCTCGCGAGGCGTGGGCAACGTGCTCCGTGCGGACATACCGACACGTCCCCTCGCGTCCGCTGCCGAGTGTCGGGCTGGTGGGCGGAAAGGCTTGTTCGGTCAGGGCGGCTGCAGGGCAATCGGGCGGGTGGGCGGGAAAGGCTTGTTCGGTCAGGGCGGCTGCGGGGGAACGGCGCGGGCTACTGAGGGCAGCCCTCCGGGCCTACGCTCGGGCGGATGCGGGGGACGCTGCTCAATGGGCGCTATCGGCTACGCCAACCCATCGGCTCCGGCGGCATGGGCCAGGTCTGGCGCGCCCTCGACGAAAGCCTCGGGCGGGAAGACCGCGTCATACGGAGCGGTGGGCGCTATCCGATGCCGGTGAAGGTCGATCGCGGTCATCGGGGGGCACGGTCGTCACCCGCCCCGACACGGCGTGGGGGACCTGCGCCCGGCCGCCCGGCATGGGGAGCTCGCCGGACCCACCGTCCGAGACGCTCCGCTACCGCTACGTGTCCGAGGAAGTACGACGCCCCGACTGCGCCGATCCCCGCGCCGCCTGGTGCGACCGGATCACGGACCTGAGCCTCTCCCACCTGCCGGGAGCCCTGGAGAGGTATCAGGCAGCCAAAGCCGTCGCCGAGGCACTGGAGTCGGTGACGTCGAAGGGCGCGAGCACATCGGCGTCCTCCGACGACGAGCCGATGGCGGAACCCCGCGAGCAACTGTGGGAAGCCCTGAAGGAAGTCCGGGTCGAGGGTCTCGACGGGCCCTTCAACCTGCTCGGCAGGCCCGGCGACGCGCGAGGGCCGATCTGGATCAAGCGGTACGAGGGTGCGGGCAGGTGGAAGGGCCTCGGTACGACCACCGCCCTCACCTAGATCACGGGTTGACTAGATTCACGGCATGACCGAGATCCCTGAGGCGACGACCGCTGCCCCGACAACCGCCACCGACCCCGAGTCCCAGGGCCGCGCCCTGCTCCGCACGCTGAAGGTGTGGGACACCGAGCTGCCCGCCCTCGACCCTGCGGCGGTCCCCGCCGAACCGCTCCCCCTCTTCTGGCAGTGGTTCGTGGAGGTCGCGCAGGCGGGGCAGGTGGAGCCGCACACGATGAGCCTCGCCACGGCGGACGAGACGGGGCGTCCCGACGTACGGACGATCATGCTGCACGACGTGGACGCGGCCGGCTGGCACTTCGGCTCGCACGCGGGCAGCGCCAAGGGCCGCCAGCTCGCGGCGCGCCCCGAGGCGGCGCTCGGCTTCTACTGGCCCGCGCAGGGCCGCCAGGTCCGGGTGCGCGGCAGGGTCACGGCCGCGGGCCCCGCCGAGAGCCGGGCCGACCTCGCGCGGCGCTCGCCGGGGGCGCTGGCGTCGGCGCTGGTCGGCAGGCAGAGCGAAGTACTGCCGTCGTACGAGGATCTGGTCGCCGCGAGCGAGGCCGCCTGGCAACGGGCACAGGCGGAACCGGACGCACCGGCACCGAGCTGGACGCTGTATGTACTCGCCCCGGAGGAGGTCGAGTTCTTCCAGGGCGACGCGCGACGCCGACATGTGCGACTGCGCTACCGGCGTGCGGCGGACGGCAGTTGGGCCCGCGAGCTGCTGTGGCCGTGAGGCAGGAGCGCCAGGCGTCCACGCCACGAGACCGCACCGCCAGACGCCCACGCCACGAGACCACACCGCCAGACGCCCACGCCATGGGACTCGAGCGTCAGGCGTCTACGCCGTGAGAACTGAGCGTGTCAGGCGCCCACGCCGCGAGACCCGAGCGTGTCAGACGCCCACGCCGCAAGACCCAAACGCCAGACGCCCACGCCATGAGACCCGAGCGTGTCAGACGCCCACGTCGTGCGGCCGGACCAGCTCCCGGTCCACCTACGCCGTACGGCCGGACCCGCCACCGGCCCACCTACGCCGAGAAGTCGGAGCGGCCCCCCGCCCCACCCACGCCGTGCAGTCAGACCCGCCCCCGCCCCACCCACGCCGTGCAGTCAGACCCGCCCCCGCCCCACCTACACCGCGAAGTCGGAGGGGCCCCGCCCCACCTACACCGTGAAGTCGTACAACGTGAAGTCCCGCACCGGCCGATAGCCGATCCGCTGGTACAGCCCATTGCTCGTGGGGTTCTCGAGGTCCGTGAAGAGCAGCACCTCGTCCGCCCCTGCGGCCAGCGCGGCCCGGCTCACCGCGACGGTGGCGGCTCCCGCGTAGCCGCGGCCGCGCAGGGCGGCGGGGGTGTAGACGGGCGCGACCCGGACCTGGCCCGCGACCTGGCGGGTGTTTCCCGCCATGGCGACGGGCGTGCCGTCGGGGGTTTCCCACAGGGTGGCGCCTCCGTAGGCGATGCGGGTGTCGGCCCACGCGCCCGCCTCCATCCCCGCGTGCCCGCCGACGGACTCCTCGAACTCCGTGTGCCAGCGCGCCAGAAGCTCCCGGTCCGCGGCGGTGGCGACGCGCGCGCCGCCCTGCGGTGACGGCTCGGGCGGGGTGAGCGTGCCCAGGCGGTACAGCCGCTGCCGGTAGGCGACGGTGGCGACGGCCCCGGTGCGCCGCTGCCAGGCGTCGGCGAACGCGGCCGCGGTGGCCTCCTCACCGCCGACGCCGGGCAGTTGCCGCCCCGCGTCGGCGAGCACCGCGGCGAGCTCGTCGGCCGCGGAGGCGTCGACGAGCGGACCCAGGGCGAGACCATGCGGCGGCGTCCACACAAAGGCACCGCTCACACCACCACCGCCGCCACCACCGGCGAGGACTCCGAAGAGGGGCGCCCCGCCCCCGTACGCATGAAGGCCCCGCGCACGCAGCGTCTCGGTGACGCTGAGCAGCGCCGTGTGCGGGGCGGGAGCGGAGTGCAGGAAGTCCTGCGCGCGGGCACGGAATTCGTCGAGGTCGGAGGTCAACTGCCAGCGAGGTTCGGAAGATGAGGCCATGGACGATGATCTCCCGCACCGGGTGAGGTGCGGAAACGATTTCTGGCCTGCGAGCACCCGTCGCCACACAGCGGCGGCCCGACCCCCACGCACCCGCAGCGCGCGACGAGACGCGAGGGGACGTGTCGGTATGTCCGCACGGAGCACGGCAAGCAGCACTCCCCAGCCGAAGCGGCAAAGCGCTCGGACCGAGATGGCGAGTACGGACATACCGGCGCGGCCCCGCCCTACAACCGAGGCCCCCCGCCGGCCCCCACCCCCCTGAACACCGCCACCGCAAACCCCCCGGCCTCCCGGAAGGCCACCTCAAGCCCCATCCCGATGCGCAGCTCGTCCTCCCCGCAGTCGACGATCTCCGTCATCATGCGCGGTCCCTCGGCGAGGTCGACGACGGCGGCGATGTACGGGACGCGGCCGCCGAAAGGCGGCAGATCGTTCCGGTGGACGACCGACCAGGTGTAGAGCGTCGCGCGGCCGCTCGCCCGCTCCCAGGTGACGTCCTCGCTCCAGCAGCGGGGGCAGAACTCGCGTGGATAGTGGTGCGCCGCGCCGCACCCGCCGCAGCGGCGGATCAGGAGCCGCCCCTCGGCTGCCGCGTCCCAGTAGGGCCGGGTGAAGGCGTCGGGCTCGGGAAGGTCGAAGCGCGGGCCCGCAGCGCTCCCCGCGCCCCCGGAAGCAGCGCTCACAGGAACAGTCCCATCGCATTGTCGAGCGACCACGACTGCCAGGACATGGCGAAGAGGGCGACGAGCGAGATCAGCGCCATCATCGCGTTCTGCCCTTGCTCGGCCCAGTCGTGGATCATGAGGACGAGGTAGAGGAGGTTGAGCAGCACACCGCCGATCAGGGCGATCGGGGTGAGGAAACCGGCGATCAGGCCGAGACCCAGGGCGAGTTCGGCGTAGACGACGACGTACGCCATGGTCTTGGGGCGCGGCGCGACCACCGTGTCGAAGCCGCTGCGGACCGCGTTCCACTTGTGCTTGGCGGCCACGTCGGCCGCCCAGGCGATGCCCGTGCCGCGCTCGAACCAGCCCTTCTTGTCCTTGTGCCGCCAGCTCTCCAGCCACCACAGGCCGAGGCCTATGCGGAGCACGGCGAGCCATTCGGCGCCGGTGAGCCAGATCGTGTCCATGCCGTGGCCTCTCCCGCTTACTCGGCTTTCGGGTACGCGTTTCTGACGGTACGTCAGTTCAGCGCATGGGCGGCGACCGCGCAAGAGGCGTACGAGAGATGCACGAGAGGCACACCACGTACACGCGTGTGATCAATTCGCAACCGGTTTGGGGCTTGACCGTCCCCCATCAAGTGACCACGTGATTACGCTCAGGTGCATGGCCGACACCACTCCCCCACAAGCGCCACAGCAAGACCGTCCCGTGTACGTCATCGGCGGCGGACCCGGCGGGCTCTCGGTCGCTGCCGCCCTGCGCGCACGCGGCGTACGCGCGGTCGTCCTCGAGCGGTCCGACCGCGTCGGCGCCTCCTGGCGCGGGCACTACGACCGCCTCCGTCTGCACACGACACGACGCCTCTCCGCGCTGCCGGGGCTCCCGATACCGCGCGCGTTCGGACGCTGGGTGTCACGTGACAACGTGCTCCGCTACCTGGAGAAGTACGCCGAGTTCCACCAGTTGGAGACCGTCACCGGCGTCGAGGTCTCCCGCCTCGAACCGGCCCCCGACGGCAACGGCTGGCTGCTGCACGCCACCGGCGGCCGCCGGCTGACCGGCAGCGCGGTCGTGATCGCCACCGGCTACAACCACACGCCCCACCTGCCCGACTGGCCCGGCCGCGACGCGTACGCGGGCGAACTCCTGCACGCGAGCGCCTACCGCAACGCGAGCCCTTACGAAGGCAAGGACGTCCTGGTCGTCGGCGTCGGCAACACCGGCGCCGAGATCGCCGTCGACCTCGCCGACGGCGGCGCGTCCCGCGTACGGCTCGCGGTGCGCACCGCGCCGCACATCGTGCGCCGCTCCACGGCCGGCTGGCCCGCGCAGCTCTCCGGGATCCTGTGCCGCAGGCTCCCGGTGTCCCTGGTGGACCGCATCGCGCGCCCGCTCGCCAAGGTGAGCGTTCCCGACCTGGCCGAGCAGGGGCTGCCGCGCCCGGACACGGGCCTGTACTCGCGGGTCACCGAGGGGGCGATCCCCGTACAGGACGTGGGTCTGATCGACGCCGTGCGCAAGGGACGGGTCGAACCGGTCGCGGCCGTCGAGTCCTTCGAGGACGGCAAGATCGCCCTCGCTGACGGCACCCGTATCGGCCCCGAGGTGGTCATCGCCGCCACGGGCTACCGGCGCGCGCTCGAACCCCTCGTCGGCGACCTCGGCGTACTCGACGAGCGGGGCGCACCTGTCGCCCACGGATCGCGGACGCCACGGACGGCGCCGGGCCTCTACTTCACCGGCTTCACGAACCCGATCAGCGGAATGCTGCGCGAACTGGCCCTGGACGCCGAGAAGATCGCGAAGGCGGTGGCGAGGACACACGGGGCGGGGCGCAGGTAAGCGCGGCCGAGCCCCAAGGGGGCGCCCCGAAGGGGCGCGGGGAACTGCGCGACCAGCCACGACGGCGCAGCAGTCGACACACAACACCGCCCACGACGGCGCACAGTCGACACACACACCCGCCCACAACGGCCCCGCAGTCATCCAACGCCCCCGGCCACCGAGGGATGGCACCCCCGGTGGCCGATACAACCCCCCTCCCAACGCCCAGCCCCCGGCAGGGGGTAGCACCCCCGGGCCACCGGGTACAGCTCAAGGGACGCCCCACTGTTTCGTGCAGCACTGTTCCTGACGCAGCGTCAGTTCAGTAATCTGACTGAGCGTCAGTTGAGTTGCTGTCACACAGGAGCGGGCGGACCGATGCTTGGATCGACTTACGGCACCTTCACCACCGACCCCCGCCGCGCGCGTGTTGTGGCCTGCGGCGAAGCCCCGGCGCCCAGCGTCCACGGCCGGGCCGCCACGGCGGACGACCTGGACGTCAGCGGCCGTCCGCTGCACGCCGACGTACCGGATCTCGACCGGTTCTTCCGCCCCGAGTCCGTCGCCGTCATCGGCGCGTCGGACGCCGAAGGCCGGCCCAACACCGGCATCACGCGCCAGCTCATCGACTGGGCCGAGCGCGGCGGCGCCCGGCTGCATCCGGTGCACCCCACCCGTCAGTCCGTCTTCGGCATACGCTGCTTCCCTTCCGTCGCGGACCTGCCGGAACAGGTCGATCTGGCCGTACTCCTCGTCAGCGATCCGCTGCCGGTGATCGAGGAACTCGCCGAGTCCAAGGTCAAGTTCGCCGTCGCCTTCGCCTCCGGGTTCGCCGAGACCGGCGAGGAGGGCGCGGCCGCCCAGGCCCGCCTCGCCGCCGCCGTCGAGCGCTCGGGCCTTCGGCTGCTCGGGCCGAACACCAATCTCAACGCCTTCGAGCGGTTCCGCGACGATCTGGACGGCCCCGCGATCGCCCTGATCACCCAGTCCGGCCACCAGGGCCGGCCCGTCTTCACGCTGCAGGAGATCGGCATACGCCTCTCCCACTGGGCACCCACCGGCAACGAAGCCGACCTGGAGACCGCCGACTTCATCTCCTACTTCGCCGAGCAGCCCGAGGTCGGGGCCATCGCCTGCTACGTCGAAGGCCTCAAGGACGGCCGCTCCTTCCTGCTCGCCGCCGACCGGGCGGCCCGGCACGGCGTACCCGTCGTCGCCGTCAAGGTCGGCCGCACCGAGACCGGCGCCAAGATGGCCGCCTCACACACCGGCAAGCTCACCGGCGCCGACGCGGTCGTCGACGCGGCGATGCGGCAGTACGGCGTGATCCGCGTGGACGGACTCGACGAACTCCAGGACACCTCCGCCCTGTTGGCCCGCGCGCGGGCGCCGCGGGCCGACGGCGTCGTCGTCTATTCGATCTCGGGCGGCACGGGCGCGCACTTCTCGGACCTGGCGACCGAGGCGGGGCTGCGGCTCCCCACCCTCTCCGGCGCCAAGCAGACGGAGCTGCACCAGTGGATACCGGACTATCTGAACGTCGCCAATCCCGTCGACAACGGCGGGCATCCGGTCGGCGACTGGCGCGGCCGGAAGATCATCGACGCGATCCTGGACGACCCGGAGGTGGGGGTGCTCATCTGCCCCATCACCGGCCCCTTTCCACCCATGAGCGACAAGCTCGCGCAGGACCTGGTGGACGCGGCGGAACAGACGGACAAGCTGGTGTGCGTGGTGTGGGGCTCGCCCGTCGGCACCGAGGAGGCCTACCGCACGACGCTGCTCGGCTCCTCGCGCGTCGCCACCTTCCGCACCTTCGCCAACTGCATCACGGCGGTGCGCGCCTATCTCGACCACCACCGCTTCACGGCCGGCTACCGCTCCCCCTTCGCCGAAGCGCCCCGCACCGCGTCGCCGTCCTTCCGCAAGGCCCAGGCCCTGATGCGGCCGGGCAAGCAGCTGAGCGAGCACGCGGCGAAGCAGCTGCTGCGCGCGTACGGGATTCGCGTACCGCGCGAGCAGTTGGTGACCAGCGCGGCGGCGGCCGTGCGGGCGGCGGGGCTCGTCGGCTACCCGGTCGTGATGAAGGCCTCTGGCGCGCGGCTCGCCCACAAGAGCGAACTCGGCCTGGTGAAGGTCGGGCTGACCTCGGCCAGCCAGGTACGGGACGCCTATCGGGAGCTGACCGACATCGCGCGCTACGAGGGGATCGCGCTTGACGGCGTACTGGTCTGCCAGATGGTGGAGCGAGGCGTCGAGATGGTGGTCGGCGTCACCCAGGACGAGCTGTTCGGCCCGACCGTGACCGTGGGTCTTGGCGGGGTCCTTGTCGAAGTCCTGCGGGACGTGGCCGTGCGGGTCCCGCCCTTTGGGGAGGCCCAGGCCTCCGCGATGCTTTCCGAGCTGCGGGGGCGGGCTCTGCTTGACGGGGTTCGAGGGGCGCCGCCTGCTGACATCGACGCGCTCGTCGAAGTCGTGCTGCGGGTGCAGCGGATGGCGCTTGAACTGGGGGATGGTATCGCCGAGTTGGACATCAATCCGCTGATGGTGCTGCCCCGGGGGCAGGGGGCCGTCGCGCTCGACGCGCTTGCCGTCTGCCGCTGACCGAACCCACCCCCGCACGAAACGGAGCCACTCCCGCATGCCGGCCTCCCCCGAAAAGTCCCCCGAAATCTCCCTCGACTCATTGGTACTCCACGCCACTGACAACGGCGTCTCGTGGATCACCCTCAACCGGCCCGAAGCCATGAACGCCGTCACCTGGGACCAGCGCGAACGCGTCATCTCGCTGCTCGCCGACGCCTCCGCCGACCCCGCCGTCCGCGCCGTCGTGCTCACCGCCACCGGCAAGGGTTTCTGCGCCGGGGCCGATCTGCGGGGTGCGCCGAGCGGCGGCGAGCGGGTTCCCGGCGACGTGGCCCGCACCATCAGGCTCGGCGCCCAGCGGCTCGTCGCGGCCGTCCTCGACTGCGAGAAGCCGGTGATCGCCGCGGTCAACGGCACCGCGGCCGGCATCGGCGCGCATCTCGCGTTCGCCTGCGACCTGGTCATCGCCGCCGAACCGGCCAGGTTCATCGAGGTGTTCGTGCGGCGCGGACTCGTGCCGGACGGCGGCGGCGCCTATCTGCTGCCGCGGCTCGTCGGGCCGCAGCGGGCGAAGGAGCTGATGTTCTTCGGGGACGCGCTGCCCGCCGCGGACGCCGAACGGCTCGGCCTCGTCAATCGCGTCGTACCGGCGGACGAGCTGGAGAAGACGGCCCGCGCCTGGGCCGAACGCCTCGCCACAGGGCCGACCCGAGCCATCGCCATGACCAAGCAGCTGGTCAACGCCGCCCTCGAATCCGACCGCGCGACCGCCTTCGCGGCGGAGGCCGCCGCGCAGGAGATCAACATGACGACGGCGGACGCCAACGAGGGCGTGGCCAGTTTCGTCGAACGGCGCACCCCGTCGTACGAGGGGCGTTGACGCCCGGCCGCAGCCTCCTATGTTGAGGGCAGAGGACAAGGGTGACCGCCTCCCCGACCCAGGAGGGCTCATGGCCGGAAGCCTGCCCGAAGGCGTCTACCTCTTCAGGAACGACGCCAGCGGTCTGTACATGGAGCTCGTCGACAGCGACCTCGGCCCGAACGTGCCGGTCGTCGGCGCCGTCGCCAGCAAGCTGGCGGGCCAGCAGTGGGAGGTCGCCGCCTTCACGGGCGACGAAGAGAACCCCACGGTCGGCGACGAGTACACGATCAAGAGCAAGCTCGGCGATGCCTACGTCGGGCAGCGCGCGGCGCGGCTCTTCCCGCCCAGGCTCGGCTCGCACGACAGGCCGACGCCATGGCACATCGAGTATGTCGACGAGGGCACCGTCCGCATCCGCAGCCGCTTCGACGACGTCATGGACCTGGCGGGCGGCGACACGGGGCGGGACATCCTGCTGGTCCCGTGGACCGGGCTGAACACCCAGCGCTGGATCCCCGAAGAGGTGTAGCTCCGGAGAGGTGCAGCTCCGGAGAGGTGCGGCTCCTGAGAGGTGCGGCTCCGAAGAGGTGCAGCTCCGAAGAGGTGCGGCTCCGGAGAGGTGCGGCTCAGTCCTTGACCAGGATCTCGACCTCGGGCGCGTCCACATCGCCGAGCACCACGAACAGCTCCGGGTCGTCCTCCGTGCCGCCGATCGTCCAGGTCTCCCTGCCGTCGCAGCCGTCCGTCTCGATGACGACCACGGGCCGCCGGTCGTCCACGTCGACGTCGATCGTCCAGGTGCCGGTGGTCTCGCAGCGCGAGGCTTCGAGAGCGTCCACGGGGTCGACCATGTCCTCGTCCACCGTGCTGTCCTCGTACGGATTCGGGGCAAGGTCCACCCGCCCGTCCGCCCGCAGCCGCAGGACCGCCTTGCCGCCGTCCTCGTGGCGCCACACCCCGGCGACCTGCTCGACGCCGAGCTGCGGCGGCTCGTACTCCCTGATGACGCCCGTGACGGTGGCCAGGAAGGACGCCCCCACGAGCGCCACGCACAGTCCCGCCGATGCCAGGCCCGACCGGAACCAGATCCTGCGCCGCGGCGCCCGTGCAAGCCCGCGCCCCGGACGCCCTTCCCAGTACGCGACGGCCAGCGCGGGCAGCACACCGCTCGCCGCCGCCCACAGCGTGACCCCGGCGAACGGGCCGCCGAAGGCGGCGAAGACGATCCCCCACCCCGCACCCGGCACCAGCTGGCCGGCCAGGGTCCAGGCCCACTCCGGGCCGCGCCGCACCCTGCGGGCGACCGCACGCCCCAGCGCGAGGCCCGGAACGGTCTGCACGCACGCGTGCACCAGGCCGAGGACCGGGAGGAGCAGCGGCAGGAGGAGGGCGACGCAGACGAGCCCGAAGGCCCCGCCGTAGCCGGCCGTCCCGTAGGAGTCGTCGTCCAGGGACAGCACGAAGGCGACCACAGCGGCCACCGGAAGCTGCGCGGCGCCCGCCGCGGCGGCGGCCGTCACATGCTCGTTGTCCCAGGCGTCCCGCACGTTCCCCCACGTCATGGGGCTGAAGATACGCCGCCCCCGACGGCACTCAGGCAGTACCCTCCGCACCCTTCCCATCTGACGGTCCGTCAGCTTCAATGGCTGATGTGATGGGACACGCTGGGATGGCGGCCACCGCCGTCCGATACCTCAGGTCGGTCGGGGCATCGACCACCACCGGGCCGGTCGAGGCCCTGCCGCGCCCGCAGCTGCGGGCCGTCGGCGACGACGAGCGGGCTCCGCTCGATCCGGGCGAATTCCGGCGTGTGCTGGGGAACTTCGCCACCGGCGTGACCGTTGTCACGGCACCGGCATCGGAAGGCGAACCGGGCCCGGCCGGATTCGCCTGCCAGTCCTTCTCCTCGCTCTCCCTCGACCCGCCGCTCGTCTCGTTCATGGTCGCGCGTACGTCGACGACGTGGCCCCGCATCGCCCGCGCGGGCGTCTTCTGCGTGAACGTCCTGGGCGCCGACCAGGGCGAGCTGTGGCGCGGCGTCGCGGGCAGCGGCGCCGGCAAGTGAGCGGGGGTGGTGGAACAGGCGGCGCCGGGCA
>NZ_JBHYIG010000260.1:0-14286 GCF_042740015.1 Streptomyces sp. NPDC059037 | reverse complement strand
TGTTGTGCCCCAGCCCCCTAATGCGGCCGTGTCGCCACTAACACCTCACCGGGGGGTGGCGGGTCGCATCCGTCCCCAGCCACGCTCGACCGACTGACGACATCGGCCGGGTTCGTCTCCTGCGCTGGTAAACAGTGCGGTCAGCATGGGCACGCCGTGAGTGAGTGCCTGGTGCGGCAGGGGGCCCGTGGCAACAAGTGATGCGAGTCCGTGGCCAATGGTCCAGCTTTGTGTTGCCAGTTCCAGCGGGTCGACCTCATCACGGAAGCGGCTGTTCGTCTTGGCCCGGCCGATGGCGCGGACGAGGCGGTCCAGGGTTTCGTCCGCGGCGCCGGTGTCTTCGAGGTCGAAGCCCGCGTCGAACATGACGCGGTAGAGATCGGGGTTCTCCAAGGCGTTGGCCAGGTAGGCGGCGCCCAGGGCAGCGAGGTCTCGTACCGGGTCCGCAGACATTTTGACGGCCGCGAGTTGGGCGGCCAGGCGTGTGAAGCCTTCTTGCCGCAATGCCTTCCACAGGCCGTCCATACCGCCGAAGTAGGTGTAGACGGCCATCGTTGACACGCCGGTTCCAGCGACCAGGGTGCGGAGTGTGACCGGTTGCCTCGTCCGCAGCATTTGTGCGGCCCGGTCGAGCAGCAGGGAGCGGACCGCTGGATCTTTCGTCCTCGCCATGGCTCCACAATACATAGCGACGCTATGCTTTCATGGGTGCTGATCTTGCTGCTCCTGACGCCAAGAGGAAGAGGCCGTTCATGTCCGTGACGCTGGTCAATCCCGAGGGGTTGCCGAAGCCCGAGGTCTACCGGCAGCTGTCGGTCGCCACCGGATCGAAGCTGGTGTTCCTGGCGGGGCAGGTCGCCCGCGACGCCGACGGCCGGCCCGTGGGCGACGGAGACTTCGCCGCTCAGGTCGAGCAGTGCTATCTCAATGTCGCCACCGCTCTGGCCGGGATCGGCGGCTCCTTCGATGACGTGGCGAAGCTGACCATCTACGTCGTCGACTGGCGTCCCGAGAAGATGCCGCTGCTGGGTGAGGGCGTGGGCCGGGCTGCAGCGAAGCTCGGCATCGATCCGGTCAAGCCGATCACCCTTCTGGGTGTTGCGGCACTGGGGGAACCGGACCTCCTGGTCGAGGTCGAAGCCACCGCGGTCATCGAATAGCCGTATCGGCGAGCAGGGAGACCGTGGGGCTGGCCATGTTGAGTCGGGGGCATCTGACGGACGGCGAGTGGGCGGTGCTGGAGCCGTTATTGCCGGTGAGCAACAACCGGTGCGGCCGGTGGCGCGATCACCGGCAGGTGATCAACGGGATCATTCACCGGCTGGGCACCGGGGTGCAGTGGCGGGAGCTGCCCGAACGTTTTGGCCCGTGGAAGACCGTCCACAAGCGGCACTTGCTGTGGTCGGCCGACGGCACATGGGAGAGGCTCCTGCGGCACGTCCAGTCCGCCGCCGACACCGAAGGCGGCATCGACTGGAACATCAACGTCGACTCCACCGCCACGCGCGCTCACCAGCACGCCGCAGGAGCACCTCAAACCCCACCGCCCGCGCCGCCGAGCCCTTCAAAAGGGCGCCGCCGAAGGCCAGGACGGCGACCGTCGGCCAGCATGATGCCGTACGGCCTTCTGGAGGGGGCGGTGCCCCGGGCGAAGCCCTCGGCCGGTCCCGCGGCGGACTGACCACCAAGATTCACATTGCCGCGGAGGGCCACTGCCGCCCGCTGTCTTTGCTGATCACGCCGGGACAACGGGCGGACTGCACGCAGTTCGAGCCCGTCATTGACAAGATTCATGTCCCGCGCGCGGGACGCGGCCGTCCCCGTCGCACGCCGGACAGCGTGAGCGCCGACAAGGCGTACAGCAACCGCAAGATCCGCGCCTACCTCCGCAAACGCGGTATCCGGCACGCGATCCCGGAGAAGCAGGACCACAAGGCCGCACGCCTGCGCCGCGGTTCACGCGGCGGACGGCCGCCGGGTTTCGACAGGGACCGGTACAAAGATCGCAACACTGTGGAGACCCCGCCTACCTCGACAAGCAGAAGGAGTTCCTTGACCTCGCCCGGGACGACCTGAGCTACGCCCCGGGCTGGTGGGAGCGCCGACGAGCCAAGAAGCGGCAGCAGCGCGCCGCCCGCCGTCGGGCGAAGAGCACGCCGACGTCACCGTGACCGCCGAGGCGCTCGGCCCCCTACGCCCCGCTGGAAGGTTCGTGAGGGCTTCCGTCACGTCGGCTGCCGAGGTGGTGTCCGTTTCGGTGATGTGATTGACGTATCGGGTGAAAACCTCCTGCGCGCAGGGGAGTTCGGAGTATCTGCCTGGATCGCTGCTGACGAGGGCGCCCTGGGCGATCAGCACCATTGCTGTTGACGCTCGTGACGCTCGCTCTGACGGGGAGTCAGGCAAACTGTTGGGCAGGCCAGGCCCCGTAGGGCGGCGCGGCGGGGCCAGAGCTGTGCGCTGGAGGTCGGCCTTGTTCCTCCGCGGCGATGGGCGGCTCACCTCCGCTCGCGTGGAGAGCACGTCTGCTGGCCTACCCGGCTGTGCCGGTTCAGCTTCGCCGTGCCGCGTCCGCTGTCCGCACCATCTTCGCCGCGTGGTCAGCCGAGTCGGTAAGTTTCGGAGTGCGCGGGAGACCCGGCTGAGCAACTCCACAACGTGGTCGGTGAGGGTGTCCTGCTGGTGCTGGTGCTGGTGCTGGTGCGGAAGGTGGTGCTCTGGGCCACGCTCGGCTCCTCGGGAAAGGGGTGCTGGGTGTGCTGCGCCCACCGTGGGCACCAGGGACTGAGTTGTCGGGTGGAAACACGACACCCCCCCACCCGAAGCGGGCAGGGGGACTCTCGCACCAGGTGACGCAGCGAGGGCAGTCAGCGTGGTCGATAGATCACGTCTCATGCTTCCTGCGGCACGAGAAGTGCTCGGGCAGCCCTTCGGGTCCTGGAAGGCTTGCGGGCTGACCGCAGCCGTAGCGGCAGAGCGGGATCGCTTGACCCGACGCGTCGACCGGAACCTTGGCGGCCTCGGTTTCCCGGGGGCGGGACTCAAGGACGATCGCGCGGCTGCCACGTCTCTGCTTCGGTTCAGCCCGCACTTCCGAAGCCGGACGGTCCTCGGTGCACCTGTCGCGCCGGTCCCCCTGTCGTACGGATGGCTGGCGCTCCTTGTCGTCCAGGGCGGGCCCGTTCGCCTCGAGGTACCGCTGCCACTGCTGTGCGGGGAGCCAGCCGTGGTGGTCGCCCCGCTGGAACGGGATCCGCTCACCGGCCGCAGCTTCCACGATGAACCGGGTGAGGGCCAGGCCGCCTTCCCCTGTGAAGGTGCTCGACTGATGGGCGGGCATGAGGACGCGGTGCCACCCTCCGCAGTACCCGGCGTCGGTGGGGTTCTCCGGGTCGTAGGGCTTCTCCGGGCACCGGGTGAGCGCGCCGTTTTGGCTGCACTGGCCCTCCTCCAGGACGAAGTTGCCGTCCTGGACCGAGATGGGGTTCTTCTGCACGCGGATGACGGAGGCCGGCAGGTTGGGCGTGCGGACGTAAGGGACAGTGCCGATGCCTGCGTGGTCGGGGTCGGCGAAGTCCCAGACCGATTGGATACCGCCGCGGCGCCGGAACCCCTCCCGTGCACGCATTCCGCGGGCTGTCTGGGCGCTCAGCTGAGGCTCGTAGCCCAGGACGATGCCGTTGGCGCCGTTGATGCGTACATCGAGGCGCGCGTGCCCGTCTGCGGTGTGCGACTCGATGTCGGCGTGGAAGCCGTGATCTTCGGAGTCCTTCGCGACGCGCTCCTTGCGGGCGAGGTGCTCGTCGGACTCGTGGCTGATGGGCTTCTCCCCGGGTTTCCGGTAGTGGGAGGCAAGCCATACGCCGTCACGCTGGACGAGGTACATGGGGACGCGCCGGCCGCGGAGGTCCCGGCAGTCGGGGCAGATGAGCCCGCGCCTTTCGACGGGGACGCGTCCTCGCATGCGCAGGAGCACGTTCAGGAGGTCTTGGCCTTTCGGGACGCCGAGGTCGGCGTGGTCCAGGTCGAGGTTGCGGCCGGCCGGTTCGTAGTAGACGGGGTTGCGGAAGAGGTCTTCGTCGCTGTCGATCTGAAAGTCGTCGTCCATTGGTGCTCCCCGCAGCCGCCACGAGTAGGACTTAGAACGCTACGGGGAGGGTCTGACAATCGGGGCTGAAGCGGAAACAGGGCGCACTGAGAGACACAGGGGGTAGTGGGCCTGCAGCGGGCTGATCGAAAGGATCGGCCCGGCGGGCGCCCTGGCGGTTCGCTGCTCGCCTCGCGCCCTTGCTCCTTTCGAAGGCGGCGACTCCGCTCCGCTGGGGCGAGGGCGCTGATCGCCGATCAGGATGTTCGGACCGAACCGAGCGACCTGACGATTTGCCGTTAGGTCCGAGACCGTGGCCTGCCCGCGGCCAAGCGCGAACATGGTCAACCGAGATGGCCGGCGGCCTCTTCCTCTCGCTACGGCTTCGAACCGCAGGCGGAAGAGGGGAGGAGGGGGAGGAGCCGCTGGGGCCGCCTGTTCTTCAGCTGCGTGGACGGGCGGCCAAGTGCTTCGAAGGCGCGTGGCGAGGATCGGCGCTGCAAGCGGTCTGGATGTCGGCCGCGTTGGCGAAGTCATCGTCGCTGGTGGTGGTGGAACCCACCGGCGCGGCTCGGGCTACTTGGTTGCTGCCGGTCGCGTGCTCACAACTGCCCACGTCATCGGGGACGCCCATTTGATCCAGGTGAGATTCGACGCCGACCAGCCGACTGAGCAGGTTCATCGTGCCGAGATCGCTTGGGTAGATCCAGGCGTTGATGTTGCGGTGCTCACCGTGGACGGCGACCAACAGCACGTCGCTTGGACTGACTTCGGCCGTGTTCCCGAGCAGGACGCCGAGCTGCGGTGCAGCACCATGGGCTTGGCAGGGTCCTGTTGGGGGGGGCGAGTCGGTGGCGTAACGGCTGAGCAGCCCACCGCGTGTGCTGAGCGGACAACATGTACCCCTTAGGGTCGCCCCCCCCGCGAGCGTCCTACCTCCGCACATGCGGAGCGCGCTCGTACTACACCCGCCTGTATCAGCCGTTCTGTGGGCTACCTCCGCGAGTGCGGAGCGGTCACCCCGGCCCTGTCGTAGGCGAATGTGGCAGCGGGTCACCTCCGCGTGTGCGGAGCGGGCTGCGGCACCAGGGTACAGGCCCCCTCTGACAACTGAAGCGAGCAGTTGCGGGCGTACATCGTCGTACTTTACGGTCGGTGCTCCGAGCAGGTGACGCATCGTCAATGGGGCTGTTTCTGCAGGTCAGTTGCTCATTCATGATTCTCAACTCAACGGAGGAGCAGCCGTGTTCGATGGCCTTTCAACATTCAACATTGCGAACTCGCCCTGTATCCCCATGCGTTGGTCACCGGCTGCCGATCCCGCCGAACTGGGTCGCCTCGCGCCCGGCGCGGTGCCCGGCACCACGAGCATGGTCGGCGCCGCCGCCGTCCTGACCGCGTCGCACTTGGGGTCCCTGGACGTCGCCAACGTCGCCGTCGAGTCGACGATCCGCCGCCTCCTGGTCGCCGTGTTCATTCGCGTCAGCGGGCTGCACGTCGCCAACCTCGAAGCGTGGGAGGACCGGTTCGACGAACTCATGGACGCCGGGCGCCTCGAACCGGCCGCCGTCACCGCCTACACCACCAAGTGGAATGGTCGCCTCGACCTCTACCACCCGGAACGCCCGTTCCTCCAAGACCCCCGCCTTGCAGAGGAGTGCGGCGACGCGGCACCTCCCGCCAAGCTCGACATGACCCGTTCCTCGGGCAACAGCCAGCCGTGGAACAACCGCACCCCCCAGACCGCGCCGATCACCGCACACGAGGCCCTGTGGTGGCTCCTGGCCTGGCGCGGATACGGGCCCTGCGGACTAGGAGCCAACCGAAGCCACCAGGACGTCACGCACAAGTCCATGGCCGCCGGACCCCTGCGCGCCGCGATTTCCTGGCACCCCGCCACCGGCAACGAGTTCCACAACCTCCTCCTCTCGTGCCCCCCGCCCGACGTCATCCCCCTTGTCGGCGCAGACCTCCCCGAGTGGGAACAGGACACGTTGCCCGATCCGCTGCGGCCCGAGCTGCCCACCGGCCCGGTCAGCCGCCTCGTCAACCGCGCCGCCCACGCCATCCTCACCGTCCCCGACCCCAACACGGGGCAGGTCACCGGCTGCTGGGTCGCCTGGCGTACCCCCGTGCCCACCGCCATCAAGACCACATCGGGAAAGGCCGCATTGACTGCGGCGGCGGAAGCTGTGACCGGCGCCGTTGATCCGTTCCTCGTCAACCGCATCAAGGGCGGCCCGACCCGCGCCAACCATCACCGGGCGATGCTCCGTGACGTCGACACCCTCATTCACGCCCGACGCGGCGACGACACCACAGGCGGTGCCACCCTCCCTGCCTGGATCCGCCTCGTCGAAAGCCTCCCGGTCGACACCCGCGACCGCATCGGCCCCATCCGCGCCCGCGCTCTCGCCTGCCACCAGGACAAGCAAGAGAAGGAAGAACTCTGGTACGCGTCGACCACACCGGTCTCTATCGCCGTCTGCCTCGCCGGTCAGCACCCCGAGCGCGCCGCACAGATTGCCCGCACCCGACAGGCCGCCGAAGCCACCGCCACCGCCCTCGCAGGCGCCTTGCGCACCGCGTGGAACGCGATGAGCCCCGATCCCAGATCCGAATGCGTCTGGACTGGCAACGCCCTCGCCGCCTACTGGGACTACGCCGAAGCCCGATTCTGGCCGGCCATCGACGACGGCCCCGACCCTCGATTCCCTGCCCTGGCACTCGACCTGTACGACGACGCCACCCGCGCCGACGCTGCCACCCCCACCGGTCTCATCCCCATCGCCACCGCCCGAGCCCGCCTCACCCACCCCAAGCGCACCCGCAAGGCCACTGCGGCGTAAGGACCTCCAGATGACCACTACCCCGGCCGGCACGAACGGCGCCCTCGCCCCCTTCGAGCGGTTCATGGCCACCGTGCGCCGCGCCTGCGGCACCCCCGAGGGCCGCGTGATCCTCCGCCAGGCCCTCACCGACAACCTCGAAAACCCCTGGCAGCTCTACACCGTCCTGCTCCCCGCCGGCGGAATCCCCATCCGCGACGACACCCCCGAACACCTGCGTCAACAGGCGGAACACCCCTTCCTCCTGGCCGCAGTCCTCTACGCCGTCCACGACGCCCCCAACCCCCGACGCACCGACAACCGCCCCTTGACCATCCCCACCCCCAAGCCCGCACAGACCTGGGAAAACATCGGCTGGTCCCTCGCCCGCGCCACCCACACCGGAATGCGACGCGAAACCGCAACCGGCGCCCTGTCCCACCTCTGCGCACTCGAATACGACGACCTCATCCGCGAACTCCCCGCCACCATCAGCATGTTGCGCTCGGGCGGCGCCCCCGTCCGCTGGGCCGTCCTCGCCCGCGACCTCACCCGCTACCAGCGGTGGCCCGCCGACGTCCGCATCGACTGGGCCCGCTCCTACACCACCCCCGCCACCTCGAAGGAGAACACCAAGTGAGCTCCGAATCCCCCCTGTACGTAGACGTCCACATCGTCCACTCCACCCCCTACGCCAACCTGAACCGCGACCGCCAAGGCGCCCCCAAGACGGCAACATACGGCGGGGTCGTCAGGCCGCGCCTGTCCTCCCAGCACGGCCGCCGCCACTCCCGCACCCACATGGAAAACGCCCTCGGAACCCGCGCCATCCGCACCCGAGGCGTCCCCCTCGCCGTCGCCAAGCGCCTCACAGACGCTGGATGGGACGCGGACACCGCCCTCTCCGCCGCGCAGATGCTGATCCTGAGTGCCGACGTGAAGGGGCTCGGCATCGCCGACGGAGGCGGAACGAACGCGTTGCTCTTCCTTCCCGAGAACGCGTTCGACGCCCTTGCCGAAATTGCCGACGCCCACCGCGACGCCCTCACCAAGGCCGCTGACACTGCGGCGACCGCCATCGCCAAGGCGAAGGCCAAGGCCGACGCCGAGAAGACCGACGACGGCGAGGCCGACGACCAGGAGGAAGAGGCCCCGGAGACCGGCCCGTTGGCCGCAGCCCTCAAGAAGGTCCCCGCCGATGAACGCAAGGCCATCAAAGAGGCCGTCCTCGATGTGCTGCGCACCCGAAACGCGTCCATCGCCGCCTACGGCCGGATGCTCGCCAACGAGGGTGCGTCCACCGTCGCCGGGGCAGTCCAGATGGCCCACAGCATCGCCACCCACAGCGGCGCCAGCCAAATTGACTTCTTCAGCGCGGTGGACGACCTCATCCACGACACGGGCGAGGAGACCGGCGCCGGACACATGGGCGACCAGCGATACACAAGCGCGGCGTTCTACCGCTACGCGACGCTCAACATCCGCGAGCTGGTCGACAACCTTGACGGTGACGTGCAGACGGCACGCGAGGTCACCGAGGCGTTCCTCCGCGCCTTCCCCCTCGCGATCATGCCCGCCAAGTCGTCCGGCACCGCCCCCCACACCGTCCCCCACCTCATCCACGTCTCCGTACGCACCGACCGCCCCATCTCCCTCGTCGGCGCCTACGAGACCGCTATCCCCGCCACCGCCAGCGGCTACATCCCCGCCTCCCTGGCAGCACTCGACAAGCACGCCGCCGCCCACGACCGCATGATCGGCACCGCCCACATCGCCGACCAGGCGCACGTCACCCTCACCGACGCCGAGTTCAACGCCCTCGGCGACAACGTGGGCTCCGTCGACCAACTCATCACCCGCACCCTCGACACCATCACCAGGCACACCGCATAACAAGAAGGCAAAGCACTTGGAACGCCGCAGGTCAGGAAGGGGCCGCTCCGCACACGCGGAGGTAACCCGTGCAGCGTCGACACCGTTCGCCGCCGCATCAAGGCCGCTCCGCACACGCGGAGGTAACCCGTCGGCGGCGGGCCTGACGGTCGGGCTCGTCTCGGCCGCTCCGCACTCGCGGAGGTGCCCCGTTCTGTACCTGGACCTGACGGCCCGCGACCTGTACCGCTCCGCACTCGCGGAGACCACCACACCCCACCCAGAGAGGACCCGCGATGACCGGATTCCTGATGCACCTCTCCGCCCCCTGGCAAAGCTGGGGAGCCCCGGCAGATTTCAAGGTCCGCCCGACCAGCCGTTACCCCAGCCGCAGCGGGCTGACCGGCCTCCTCGCCTCCGCGCTGGGGCGACCCCGCGACCACCAAAACGAAGACCTTGCTGCACTCCGGTACACGATCCGCGTCGACCGGCCCGGCGACCGCGAGATGGACTTCCACACCATCGGCGGCGGCTACCCCCGCGAACTGACACCGCCCACCGCCAACGGAACCCGCAAGAAGGCGGGGGAGGGAACCCTCCTTACGGAACGGTGGTACTTGGCCGACGCCGCGTTCACCGTCGCCGTCACCGGCCCCGATGACGTCACCGACCTCGCCGCCCTCGCCCTCGCCCAGCCGGTCTTCGCCCCCTACCTCGGGCGCCGCTCCTGCCCCCCAGACACCCCCGTCCTCCTGCGCACGGGCCTGGCCGACCCGACCGGCGAACTCGACCGGGCGCCCCTCCACCGGCAAGCGCCGCGCGGGAAGGACGCCATCGAGGTCACGTTCATCCACGACACTCCACCCACGCCCGACGCCCCGGCGACCACCACCGTCCGCGACGTCCCCGGCCCCGACCGGACCTTCACCACCCGCGACATCTGGGAGACCCGCCGGACCCTCCCCGCCACGCTCTGCGCCGGTCTCGGAACCGCCTGGATCAACGCCCTCACCACCTACACCCAGCCCACCTACGCCTAGGACCCCCTGATGACCACCGTTGCCGCCCCGGCCGCCACCATCCATCTCGCCCGCATCGCTCTCAACGCCCGCTCCCGCCACGTCCACGACGACCTCAACGACCACACGGCACTCCACCGCCGCGTTAGCGCCCTGTTCCCAGACCAAGGAGGCGCCAGCCCCCGCGCCGCCCACAACGTCCTTTACCGCCTCGAACGAGAACGCACCGGCGCTACCCTCCTCATCCAGTCCACCGGCATCACCATCAACCGCAACTCCCTCCCCGACGGCTACGCCCTCGACACCCCCGAATACCGCGACCTCGGCCCTCTCCTCGACTGGGCTACGACCGGCCGTGCCATCCGCTACCGAATCGACGCCAACCCCACCAAGTGCGAACCGCGCCCGGGGAAAGGCCGCGGGCGCCGGATTCCCCTCACTGGCGACGCCGCCGTCACCTGGTGGGAGCGCCAGGCCGAACGCGCCGGCGTATCCGTAAACCTCAACCTGGATGTGCCACAGCCTCCAGTACGAGCTAGCCGAGGCAGCGACCGGAACGCCCGACTGACCGTCACCCGCTTCGACGGCATCGCCACCATCACCGACGCCAACGCCCTCCGCACCGCTATCACCACCGGCATCGGCCAGGGCCGCGCCTACGGCCTCGGCCTCCTCTCCATCACACCCCACCGCGAGCAATGAACTAGCAAAGCGTCTGGAGCGCCGCAGGTCGCGAAGGGTCCGCTCCGCACACGCGGAGGTGAACCGACGTCGGGATCGAGTGCGCGTGGTTGTTGACGGTCCGCTCCGCGCACGCGGAGGTGAACCGGGGATGTACGCCTCGCCGCCGGTCTCGGGTTCGTCCGCTCCGCACATGCGGAGGTGAATCGCGGATCATCGCGGCGGCGGTGATGCCGATCTGGTCTGCTCCGCACCCGCGGAGGTGAACCGGTGCCTTCTCGGGGAAGGCGTTCTTCCACGTCCAGTCCGCTCCGCACGCGCGGAGGTACACCAGCCAACGGCAGTACCTGCATCGCCGACAAGGCGTCTGCTCCGCACGCGCGGAGGTGAACCGCGCAGCGCGTTGTAGACCTGGGAGACGGTGCCATCTGCTCTGCACTCGCGGAGGTGAACCGGTGTCCGTGTGACGGCCGGTAGCATCCGGGCGCATGTCACATAACAGGAGGTCACAGAAGAAGCGGACGAAAGCATCCGGGGGAGATGTTCTCCACGGCGTTCGGGGACTGGGCCGGGGCGCTGCTGCTGGGCCATGAGGGTCAGCTTGGGTTCTTCAGGAGGGGGGCCAGCTGGCGGACGGCGGAGAATAGGTGGCTGAGGTCGTAGGTGGTCTCGCCGGGCTGCTGCGGACGGCACCAGATGGCATATTCCTCACATATTCTTCACGGCTTCGGTGTCTTGCGTGGAAACAGATATCCACTCGCCGGGCGTTGTTGGTCATCTAGTCGTAGTGGGGGAGGTGGCGGCCTTGAGGCTGTTTCATGCGACCGCGTGCGGTGCGCGTGAGGTGGTACCGCATCTGGCTGAGGTCGAGGCGGATGTACAGGGCCTTGTCGAAGCCAACATGCAGACGATGCTGGGTGTCACACTT
This sequence comes from Streptomyces sp. NPDC059037, assembly GCF_042740015.1. Lineage (NCBI taxonomy): Bacteria > Bacillati > Actinomycetota > Actinomycetes > Kitasatosporales > Streptomycetaceae > Streptomyces > Streptomyces sp. NPDC059037. The sequence continues at coordinate 2,871 of NZ_JBHYIG010000260.1, read as the reverse complement.
TTGGCGAGCGAGTACGCGATCGACTGTGTTGAGGGTGGGCGCATCGACTCGCTGGGAATCGATGAGAACGGAGCGCCGGTTGTAGTCGAGTACAAGCGCGGTACCGATGCAGGGGTAATCAACCAGGGGCTGTATTACCTGTCTTGGCTCACCCGGCATCGTTACGCTTTTGACAGCCTGGTCCGTGACCGGCTTGGGTTGTCGGCGGCGTCCCGGGTTCTGTGGAGCGGCCCCAGACTGATCTGCATCGCTGGCGACTTCACCCGCTACGACGCGCACGCCGTACGCGAGCACCGGCGCTCGATTGACCTAGTCCGCTACCGGTACTTCGGCAGCGACCACTTCGGCCTTGAGACCGTGGCCTCGGTCACCGGGCACTCGGCAGAGGCCAAGCGGGTACGCCGCCGCGCGACCGCGCCGCCGCCGGCTCGGCACGAGGGCGGTGCGATGGCCGAGCTGGCTGCAGCTGTCGACGAGGTCCTCGTCGGTCTCGGAGACGGCGTCACCCGGGTGCAGCGCAAGCAGTACCGGGCCTATCAGCGGCTGCGGAACTTCGCCTGTCTCATACCACCGCAGCAGACCAAGGTGCTGGTCTACCTGAAGGCGGATCCGACGGCAGTGGACATGGTGCCCGGCTTTACCCGGGACGTGACCGGGCTCGGCCACCATGGCACGGGAGACCTGGAGGTTCAGCTGCGCACCGAGCGGGACCTGGAGCGAGCCCAGGACCTGTTCCGGCTGAGCTACGCCGCGGCGTGACGGAGCAGGAATGGGCATTGCGTGCCGAGTGGCGGTGACGTGAAGGATCGTCGCTGTGATGCCTTTCGACGGGCGGTCAGGAAGTGGCGGTGGAGCTACAAGTATTCGGCGGATCCCCGGTTGCGGTAACCGGGGATCCGCCGCGATATTGCCGCCGTCTTCCCGCGTCGCCCTGAATGGACTGCTACTGCTCTCGGTCCTCTGCTGGGGTTGGCTTCCGGTGTCGACCTCGGCCCTTCTCCAGCGCGGGGCGATCCCATTCGGTGGCTTTCTGTTCAGTCGGCTGCGGTGGGTACAGAGCGCTCTTGGCCTCGGCGAGATTGCTGACCAGGCTGACCGTCTCCCACTCGGTTCCGATCCATTCCTGGGTCACGCGGGGTGCGTCGGGGGCGACGTGGTGTCCGCGGTGCGGCCCTTCGGTCAGCGGCACCGCGCGCTTCTTGCTCTTCGAGGCGTGTCGACGTTCCTCGCGGTGGCGTGCCCAGTCCGCCAGCGGCTCCTGTTCGTCGTGCATCTCAGCATCGTGGCGCAGACGCGATGGCCGCTGCCACTGGCTTGGCCAGACGTCACTGTGACCTCGATGAACCGGCGCGTGGGGCCGGCTGCGCGCGGATGTCGGTACGGCTCAGGGCGTTCAGCCCCCGGCGCCGGGCAGTGGCCGGCTTCTGCGCGAGTCCCTGGGTCACCTCGAAGGCCACGTCTTGGAGCACAGAGGTTGCGGAGTGCGAGGAGAAGTGAAGCGCCCACTGGGGTGTGCCGGCGTCGTCACCGCTCCAGAACGTCCAGGCGGGCAGGCCACTGTTACGGGAGTGGGCGGCGAAGGCGTCGAACTGGACGCCGACAGGATGGCCCTCCGGGGCCTGCCAGCGGATCCAGCGGCCGTCGACGGTCTGTTCCCAGCCGGCGTCGGCCAGCGGGCGGGTGGCCTCGCCGATGGCGGCTTCCGAGACCTGGCTGCCCGCCGCGATCTGTGCCGCGTCCGCGGAGGCGAGGCTGTCGAGGAGTACCCGCATGATCTCCACGGGGACCGTGGTGCTCGCGGTGGCGTGCCATAGGCGCTCGTCGACCGGGCTCTCGTACGCCGCGATCTTCCACTGGGGGTCGTCGGGGTCGGCTTCGTGGACGAACTCGGCGCGCAGGACAAGGGATTCGTGGACGGCATGGGTGGTGTCGTCCGACCAGGTGCGGTACTTCTCCCACTCGCCGTGTTCCTCGAGGAACTTGTCCAGCAGCCCTTCATGGTCGCCGGGGTCGGCCGCGTACACCGGCACCAACTCCGTCTTCGACACTGCCGGTTTCCCCGGTGCGTCAGCGGCGATGGCTGCCTGTGATGTCGACATGCCGGCGAGAGCCTGGGCGGCCTGCTGTTCCGTGTCGGTGGGCGGCGGCGGGCCGGGGCGGACGGCATCGCCGTACAGGCGCTCGAAGTCGGCGATGGCCTCGCCGGGGGTGTCGTAGGAGCCGCTGACGACCCGCAGGTGGTTCTCGCCGTGGAGGTGGACGCTCTCGGCGTGCTGGTAGGTGCCCACGGCGACGGTGGTGTGGCCGTCGTGGGCGTACAGGTGGATGGTGAGGCGGCCGGACTGGATGTCGTCGTGGATCTTCTGGGCGTCCGCGGACACGAGCCGGATGCCGTCGCGGTCGAGCCAGGTCATCGGGTGGTCGGCCCACGTCCACTCGGTGTCGATCTCCTCCTGTAGTTGGTAGCTGATGTCCACGGTGATGCCGGTGTCGCGCAGGAGGTTGGCGGTGATGTTGGCGTAGTAGGGCTCCTCGTGGTCGATACGGACGAGGAGCATCGTGTCGTCGCTGGCCGGCCTAAAGCCTTCCGAGGCGAGGGTGGCGCGGGCGGTGTGCAGCGTGTTGCCGGTGAGGGTGGCGACGACGGCGCTGGGGTGCTGGGGGTGCAGGGCGAGATGAACGTGTGCGTCGGGCGCGGTGTCGGGCATAGGGGCTCGTTTCGCGGGGGGGGGGGGGCCCGGAGGGGGGGGCCCCCCGGGGGGGGGTGGGGGGGGTGCTTGACAGCGCGGCGCGCCCTCCCCCCCGGGGGGGCCCCCCCCCGCCCCCGGGGGGCCCCCGGGGCGCCCCGATCCGCACCCGGCACGTGTACTC
>NZ_JBHYIG010000259.1:0-14301 GCF_042740015.1 Streptomyces sp. NPDC059037 | reverse complement strand
GGAGCGCAGCGGAATCGGCGCAGCCGACGCGACGAAGGAGCGCCCTTGACTCCCGGCCCGGAACCGCCAACCTCGGGACAACCGGGCGGCCCCGGCGCCAATCAAAGCCACAGGCCCAGCCAAACGAACCACCCCACGTCTCCGCGAGGTCTCAACTCGGGAAAGACTGCTGGCCGAGCCTGTGTTCGATCTTGCTCTGCTGCCGAAGAGTGGACTATACCTATCGGCACCCTGAGTGGCGGGTGCGAGCCCTTGCCATGGAGTTGCCGCACGTTCAGTACCACCCAAGCTTCAACTGACCCGCGGTGTCGGGCCCTTCGCCCCAGTGAGCCGGCGGGGTCCCGTACACCGCCTGAGTCCTGGAGAAGGCGAGGACTTGAGCATGGGATCCACCAGCTTCAACCGTCGTGACGTGATGAAGAAGGCGGCAGCGACCAGCCTCCTTGCGGTGCCGGCCGTCGGCGCGCTGAGCTCGTGCGCCAGCGGCGGCGGCGAGGAGAACAAGGCCGAGAAGGGTGAGAAGTCCAAGAAGAACCCGTTGGGTGTCAAGGCTGACGCCGCGCTCGGGGTTTATATCTTCAATGGCGGATATGGCGACAAGTACGCCCAGTTCGTCACCGACATGTACCAAGAGAAGTACCCGAAGTCCGACGCGGACCAGAAGGCCACCACGAAGATCGCCACCCAGCTGCAGCCGAAGATCGTCCGCGGCAAGCCGACGGCGGACGTCGTCAACAACTCCGGCGCCGACCAGATGAACATCGGCAAGCTGGTGCACAACAAGCAGGTCGCCGACCTCGGTGAGGTGCTCGACGCCCCCTCGTGGGACGACCCGAACGTCAAGGTGCGCGACACCCTGGTGCCCGTGGTCGAGACGATGGGCCAGTTCGGCGGCAAGGAGTGCTACCAGCTGAACATCGCCGTGACCGTCTACGGCAACTGGTACTCCAAGAAGCTGCTCGAAGAGGGGCTCGACTCCGAGTACCCGAAGACCTGGGACGAGATGCTCGCGGTCTGCAAGAAGGCCAAGGGCAAGGGGATCCATGGGTGGAGCTACCCCGGCGGTCACCCCCGTTACATGTTCTTCAGCATGTACGCGATGTTCGCCCAGCGCGGCGGGCGTGACGTCATCGACGCCATGGACTATCTGGAGCCGGGTGCCTGGAAGCATGACGCCGTCAAGGACGTGTTCGAGGCCTGGGAAGAGCTCGTATCCAAGAAGTACGTGCTGACCGGCTTCGACGGCACCGAGGCGCACACGGAGATGCAGACCGCCTGGACCAAGGGCGGCAAGTGTCTCTTCGTACCCAATGGGTCGTGGGTGGAGAACGAGGCCAAGGACACCACCCCGAAGGACTTCCAGATGACGGTCGGTGCGACGCCGTCCCTGGATTCCAGCGACAAGATGCCGTTCGGCACGCTCTACGCCCCGGCCGGCGAGCCGTTCATCGTCCCGTCCAAGGCCAAGAACGTGCAGGGCGGCCTTGAGTGGCTGCGGATGATGTACAGCAAGGAGGCCGCCCTGAACCTGTTCAAGGAGGTCGGCTCGATCCCCGCGGTCAAGGGCGCGGTCGACGGCCAGAAGCTGCCGTCCGGCACGGCGAGCGCGAAGGCGGCCATCGAGGCGGCCGGCGAGAACGTCGTCATCCCCAAGTTCTACGACTGGTACAACGAGCTGTTCCGCGAGGACTTCAACAACATGATCGCCAAGTTCATGCTGGGCCAGATCGGCACCAAGCAGGCGATGGACACCATGGAGAAGGCGTCCGAACGGATCCTGAAGGACCCGGACGTCAGCAAGGTCAAGAAGGCCTGAGGGGTGTCCGAGAGGCACCGGACCGGGAACGCGGGCACGTGAGTGAGGCGGGGCGGAGGGGCATGACGACTGACACCCGGGTGGACGATCCCCCACCTTCGGAACCTTCGAAGGAGGCGGCGGCGCCGAGCGGTCCGCCCAAGGCGCCGAACCAGCTGCTGTTCCTCCTGGCGGTGGTGCTGCCGCCCCGCTTCACGCCCGAGAGCGTGCGCTACGACCGGCGCTACCGCACGCTCGACAAGTACCGCTTCATCGCGGGCTTCCTGGGCCTGCCCCTCGCGTTCTACGCCCTGTTCGTCATCTCACCCTTCGTGCAGGCGATCTACTACTCGTTCACCGACTGGTCCGGCGGACCGGTGGCGAACTTCATCGGCTTCGACAACTTCACCAAGATGTGGGACGACGAGCGCTTCTGGGACTCCCTGGAGATGAGCGTCGCCCTGGCGGTCATCGCCCCGCTCGTCACGCTCGTACTCGGCATGTTCTTCGCCTACATGATCACGTCGGGCGGCCGGCACCGTAAGGGCCAGGCCATCGCAGGGGTCGCGGGATCGTCGTTCTATAAAGTCGTCTACTTCTTCCCGCAGGTCCTTTCGGTGGCGATCATCGCCGTGGTGTGGGGGCGCGTCCTCAACACCAACAGCGGGCTGATCAACGGCGGGCTCGACAAGGTGGGCATCGACGGGCCCGCCTGGCTCGGCGGCGACCGCTCCCTCGCCCTCATCGCCGTACTCGTCGTGCTCTCCTGGAGCTTCGTCGGTTTTTACGTCGTGCTGTTCTCCGCCGCCATGGGTGCGATCCCCAGGGACATCTACGAAGCCGCGCTGTTGGATGGCGCAGGGCGGGGGCGGACCTTCTTCAGCGTGACGCTTCCGCTGATCTGGGACACCGTGCGCACCGGCTGGATCTACATGGGGATTCAGGCGCTCGACTCGTTCGCCATCGTGCTGGTGATGGTGCCCGAGCATGTCCTGAAGGTCACTCCGGTCTTCCTGTACGAACGATTCCGGGACGGCCAGTACGGCTATGCGACCTCCATCGGCGTCGTCCTCCTCGTCCTCAGCATGGCGTTCTCGCTGATCGTCATGAGGATCGGGAATCGCGACCGGATCGAATACTGAGACCGCGGGAGCCACTGCATCATGACCACGAACACCACAGCGCCCCGCAAAGAGCCCGCCGACTCGCCCCGCAGGGAGGGGAGTTCGACGGGCGGCGCCACGCTGAACGTCTTCTCGCACGCCTTCCTCGTCCTGTGGGTGGTGCTCGCGGCGGGCCCGCTCGTCTGGGTCGCCCTCACGGCGCTGCGTCCCTCGGTCGAGATCCTCAGCGACCCGATGGGCTGGCCGTCCTCCCTGCACTGGGAGAACTTCAGCAACGCGTGGACCGAGGCCAGCATCGGCCGGTACGCGCTCAACTCGCTGATCATCCTGGCGGGTTCACTCACCGGCACCATGCTGCTCGGGTCGATGGCCGCCTATGTGATCGCCCGATTCACCTTCCCGGGCAACCGGTTCATCTTCCTGCTCTTCGCGGGCGGCATGATGTTCCCGGTCATCCTCGCCCTGGTCCCGCTCTTCGCGGTCATGGAGAACTTCGGGCTTCTGGACACCCGGCCAGGGCTCATGATCGCGTACATCGCCTACTCGCTGCCCTTCACCGTCTTCTTCCTGACCTCCTTCTTCCGTACGCTGCCGACGGGCGTCCAGGAGGCGGCGATGGTCGACGGGGCCTCGCACACCCGCACGTTCTTCCAGATCATGCTGCCGATGGCCAAGCCCGGCCTGGTCAGCATCGGCATCTTCAACTTCCTCGGCCAGTGGAACCAGTACCTGCTTCCGCTGCTGCTCAACAACGAGGAGGAGAGCAGCTATGTGCTGCCCCAAGGCCTCGCCAACCTGGCCGTGACGCAGGGCTACCGGGGCGACTGGGGGGCGCTCTTCGCGGGCCTGACGATCGCGATGCTTCCGGTGCTCGTCGTGTACGCCGTCTTCCAGCGACAGGTGCAGGCGGGCCTCACCGCGGGCGCTCTCAAGTGACCCCGACAGCGGGTGATTTCAGCTTGGCCACGAAAGTGGTCTAGGCCTGTCGCGCCAATTCCGGCCGTGAGTAATGTCGGCGCCACGGCGCCGCGGGGTGTCCTTTGCCCGCGTTCAAGTCGACACCGATGTCGAAGGGTTGAACAGCATGAGGAAACGAGTAATCGCCACCGGTGCGGCAACGCTCGCGATGGCACTGGGACTTACCGCCTGCGGCGGTGACAGCGACAGCGGCGACGGCAAGACGATCAAGATCGTCGCCGCGGACTACGGCGACAAGGCCTCCAACGCCTCCAAGATCTACTGGAACGACGTCAAGAAAGAGTTCGAGAAGGCCAACAAGGGCTACAAGGTCGACGTCCAGGTCATCAACTGGAACGAGATCGACAAGCAGGTCAAGAACATGATCCAGGCGGGCGACCAGCCCGACCTGCTGCAGACCGGCGGCTACGCCGACAAGGTCGCCGACGACCTGCTCTACAAGGCCGACGAGGTCCTCTCGCCCAAGACGCGGGAGAACCTCATACCGTCCTTCGCCAAGGCCGGCGAGGTCGACGGCACCCAGTACGGCATCCCGTGGGTCTCGTCGAGCCGCGTCATGTTCTACAACAAGGCCGTCCTGAAGAAGGCCGGCGTGAAGACGCCGCCCAAGACCTGGGACGAACTCGCCGCGGCCGCAAAGAAGATCAAGGACTCCAAGGCCGCAGAGACCCCCTACGCCCTGCCGCTCGGCCCCGAGGAGACCCAGGGCGAGACGATGATGTGGGAGCTCGGCAACGGCGGCGGTTACACCGACGCGAGCGGCAAGTACACGCTCGACAGCGCCAAGAACGTCGAGACCTTCGAGTGGCTCCAGAAGAACCTGGTCAAGCCCGGCCTCACGTACTCCAACCCGGCCTCCACCGACCGCAAGACGGCCTTCGCGGACTTCGCGGCCGGCAAGGTCGGCATGCTCAACGGCCACCCGAGCCTCATCCAGATGGCCAAGGACGGCAAGGTCGACTACGGCGTCGCCCCCATCCCCGGCAAGACCGGACCGCTCGACAGCACGCTCGGTGTCGCCGACTGGATGATGGCGTTCAAGGACGGCGGCGCGGAGAAGGAAGGCGTGAAGAAGTTCCTCGACTTCACGTACTCCAAGAAGATGCTGGCCTTCGACGAGATGTACAACCTCATGCCGGTCACCCAGGACACCCTCAAGGAGATGCAGGGCAACGGCAAGCACAAGGACCTGGAGCCGTTCTTCGAGGTGCTGCCGAACGCCAAGTTCTACCCGCTGGGCGACACCGCGTGGGACGTCATCTCCGCCGAGATGAAGAAGACCGGCGGCAAGGCGGCGGCCGACGACCCGAAGTCGGTCCTCGGTGATCTGCAGAAGAAGGCGGAGGACGCGGCGGCCGCGGCCAAGTAGCAGACAGCAGGCCCTCGTTCGCCCCGTTCGCTCCGTCCACAAGGAGTCCTTGTGTCACTGAAGGCCCCTCCGCCCCCGGCCGGCACCGGCCGGGGACGGGGCGGGCGCGCACCCAGGCCGGTCAGCCGGCGCAGCGGCATCGCCAGGCTCGGCCCGCTGCCCTGGATAGCGCCCGTCATCCTGCTGATCCTCGCCGTGGTCGTCTGGCCGGTCGTCGAGCTGATCCGCACCTCGTTCCTCAACGTGTCCATCGCCGGTGTCGTGCGCGGCAGCGCGGGAACCGACAAGTTCAAGAAGCTCTTCGAGGAGAGCGACTTCGGCTCGGTGCTCTTCTGGACGACCATCTGGACGGTCGTCGTCGTGAGCGTCACGATGCTGCTCTCGCTCGGCCTCGCCCAGCTGTTCAACCAGAAGTTCCCCGGCCGCCGCATCACGCGCTGGGCGCTCATCGCCCCCTGGGCGGCGTCCGTCCTGATGACCGCCATCGGCTTCAAGTGGATGCTCAACCAGACCGCGGGCGTGCTCAACACGGTGATGCTCGACCTCGGTCTCATCGACAAGTCCAAGGACTGGCTGGGGTCTTCGGACACCGCCTGGCCGTGGATGATGGCCGTCGCCGTCTTCGTCTCGCTGCCCTTCACCACGTACACGCTGCTCGCCGGACTGCAGACCGTCCCGCAGGACGTCTACGAGGCGTCGCGGATCGACGGGGCCGGCGGCTGGCAGACGTACCGGCACATCACGCTGCCGATGCTGCGGCCCGCGTTCCTCGTCGGCGTGGTCATCAACCTCATCAACGTCTTCAACTCCTTCCCGATCATCTGGGCCATGACCCAGGGCGGTCCGGGCTACGACACCTCCACGTCGATGGTGTTCATGTACAAGCTGAAGGAGACCGACATCGGTGAATCCGCTGCGATGTCGGTGGTCAACTTCGCGATGGTCGTGGTGCTCGTGCTGATCTTCCTGAAGGTCAGCCGGTGGAACGAGGAGGACTGATGGCCACCGCGACGGCGACCCGGACCGGGTCGCAGAAGTCCCCCAAGCCCCCCAGGCCCAAGCGCACCTTCCGGCCGCGCACGCTCGTCATCACCGTCGTCGCCTGGGCCCTCGCGGCGCTCTTCCTCGCGCCGTACCTGGAGATGGTGATCACGGCCCTGCGGCCCAAGAGCGAGCTGCGGGACCGCACGTACCTGCCCCAGAACTTCGAGTGGGCGAACTTCATCGACGTATGGAAGGAGTCCGAGCTCGGCCAGAACCTGCAGGTCACCCTGTTGGTCGCGGGCGGGGCGACGCTCCTGGTGCTCCTTGTCTCGCTGCCTGCCGCCTACTACACGGCCCGCATGCGCTACCGGGGGCGCAAGGCCTTCCTGCTGCTCGTCCTGGTCACGCAGATGTTCCAGCCGACGGCCCTGCTCGTCGGGCTCTACCGCGAGTTCCACCAGCTGGACATGCTCAACTCGGTCTGGACGCTGATCATCACCAACGCGGCGTTCAACCTCGCCTTCGCGGTGTGGATCCTGACCGCCTACATCAGCTCGATCCCGCCGGAGCTGGAGGAGGCCGCCATGGTGGACGGCACCAGCCGCTTCGGCGCGATGATCAAGGTGACCCTGCCGCTCGCGCTGCCCGGTGTGGTGACCGCGGTGATCTTCACCTTCATCACCTCCTGGAACGAGTTCGTGATGGGGCTCACGCTCACCACGGAGCCCGACAAGCAGCCGCTGACCGTCGGCATCAACAATTTCATCGGCGCCTACACCGTGGAGTGGAACTACCTCTTCGCGGCGTCGGTGGTGGCGATCGTGCCGGTCATCGTGCTCTTCGCCTTCATCGAGCGGCATGTCGTCTCGGGTCTCACGGCGGGCTCGGTCAAGTAACGGATCGGCCCCCGCAGGCCGGGTCTGGGTGGTTTGGGGTGTATCCCGGTCACTTGGACCCGGCCTGTCCGGCTGTTGGGCCTGGGAGATTTCCGTCAAGGACTTGACTGCGCTAACCCCTTCAGCAGAGCTTGGAGTTCACAACTTGTACGGGCGGCGACGAAGCCGTTACGTACATACGGCATACGGAAAAGGGTGGCTGAGTCAATGGAGACTCCGGGGTCGCAGTCGTCGCTGCACCGGGCCAATCTCGAGCGGGTCGTACGCGCCGTACGGCTCGCCGGTTCGCTCACTCAGGCCGAGATCGCCAGGACGACCGGCCTGTCCGCGGCCACGGTCTCCAACATCGTCCGGGAGCTCAAGGACGGCGGAACGGTCGAGGTCACGCCCACCTCGGCAGGGGGCCGCAGGGCCCGCAGCGTCTCGCTCAGCGGCGACGCGGGCATCGTCATCGGCGTCGACTTCGGGCACACGCACCTGCGCGTGGCCGTGGGCAACCTCGCCCACCAGGTGCTCGCCGAGGAGTCCGAGCCGCTGGACGTGGACGCGTCCGCCGCGCAGGGCTTCGACCGGGCCGAGCAGCTGGTCAGCAGGCTGATCGCGGCCACCGGCGTGGACCGCGCGAAGATCGCCGGGGTCGGTCTCGGTGTGCCGGGACCGATCGACGTGGAGTCCGGCACGCTCGGCTCGACGTCGATCCTGCCGGGCTGGACCGGCACCAAGCCCGCCGAGGAGCTGGGCGGCCGCCTCGGGGTGCCCGTGCACGTCGACAACGACGCCAACCTCGGAGCCCTCGGCGAGCTGGTCTGGGGGAGCGGCCGCGGGGTCAAGGACCTGGCGTACATCAAGGTCGCGAGCGGTGTCGGCGCCGGGCTCGTGATCGACGGACGGATCTACCGCGGCCCCGGCGGCACGGCCGGCGAGATCGGGCACATCACCCTGGACGAGTCGGGCCCGGTCTGCCGCTGCGGCAACCGCGGCTGCCTGGAGACCTTCACCGCGGCCCGGTACGTCCTGCCGCTGCTGCAGTCCAGCCACGGCACCGATCTGACCATGGAGCGCGTGGTGGCCCTCGCGCGCGACGGCGACCCGGGCTGCCGCCGGGTGATCGCCGACGTCGGACGGCACATCGGCAGCGGTGTGGCGAATCTCTGCAACCTCCTGAACCCCAGCCGGGTCGTCCTCGGCGGCGACCTCGCGGAGGCCGGTGAGCTGGTCCTCGGGCCCATCAGGGAGTCCGTGGGGCGCTATGCGATCCCCAGTGCGGCACGCCAACTCTCCGTGCTTCCGGGGGCACTTGGCGGGCGAGCGGAAGTGCTCGGCGCCCTTGCCCTCGCGCTCAGCGAAATGGGCGATTCGACCCTTTTGGACGGGTCTCTCCCTGCGCCCGCACCTGCCTTCACTTAGATAACGCATGGCACCGTTGTCATCTCGTTAAGGATTTACTCCTTGACGCTGGTGTGGCGGCCGAGTTGACTTCGAGCCACCTCGGCCGCAACGACGCGGCCACGTCAGGGAGGTTCCCAAATGAACACGCGTATGCGTCGTGCCGCCGTTGCCGTTGCCGCCACCACCATGGCCGTCACCCTTGCCGCCTGTGGCAGTGCCAAGGAATCCGGCGGTGACAAGGATGAAGCCGGTTCGGGCTCGAAGAAGGGTGACGCGCTGAACATAGGTCTGCTCCTGCCGGAGAACCAGACCGCGCGTTACGAGAAGTTCGACAAGCCGCTGATCGAGAAGCACATCAAGGAGCTGACCGACGGCAAGGCCAAGGTCACCTACGCGAACGCCAAGCAGGACGCGACCGTACAGAACCAGCAGGCCGACACCATGATCACCAACAAGGTGGACGTGCTGATCGTGGACGCCGTGGACTCCAAGGCGATCGCCGGTTCGGTCAAGAAGGCCAAGGACGCGGGCATCCCTGTCGTGGCGTACGACCGCCTTGCCGAGGGCCCCATCGACGCGTACACCTCCTTCGACAACGAAGAGGTCGGCCGTGTCCAGGGCAAGGCCCTCCTCGAGGCCCTCGGGGACAAGGCCAAGGGCGGCCAGATCGTGATGATGAACGGCGCGATCACCGACCCGAACGCCAAGCTCTTCAAGAAGGGCGCCGAGTCCGTGCTCAAGGGCAAGGTCAAGGTCGGCAAGTCGTACGACACCAAGGAGTGGAAGCCGGAGAACGCCAACGCCAACATGGAGGGCGCGATCTCGGCCCTCGGCAAGGACAAGATCGACGGCGTCTACTCCGCGAACGACGGCATGGCGGGCGGCATCATCACCGCCCTCAAGGCCGCGGGCCTCTCCAAGCTCCCGCCGGTCACCGGCCAGGACGCCGAGCTCGCCGGTGTGCAGCGCATCGTCGCGGGCGAGCAGTTCATGAGCGTCTACAAGTCCTACCCGGCGGAGGCCAAGGTCGCCGCGGAGATGGCCGTCGCGCTCGGCAAGGGCGAGAAGCTCGACTCCATCGCCAAGACGAAGGTCGACAGCCCCACCACCAAGGGCGTCCCCACCGTGCTCGTGCCGGTCGTCTCGCTGACCGACAAGAACATCAAGGAGACCGTCATCAAGGACGGGATCTACTCCGTCGACGAGATCTGCACGGCCAAGTACAAGGCCGACTGCGGCAAGGTCGGCCTGAAGTAAGTCCCCCTCTTTCCACGGGACTTCACCACCATTGAGGCCTGTCCGGTGCCCCGCTTCAACAGCCCCGCAGCTCTGGCGGGGCGCCGGACGGAAACACCCTCTGGTCCTCGCGTTCTTCGCTCCGCTCGTACTTCTCGTACTTCTCGTACTTCTCGTACTTCTCGTATTTCTCGTTCTCTTCTGTTCAACCTCCCGCCGGTCAGGCGGCGAAGGAGATGGTTCACGTGTCCGCTACGCCCGTGTTGGCGTTGCGCGGGGTCTCCAAGCGATTCGGTGCCGTCCAGGCGCTCACCGACGTAGAGCTTGAGGTCCGTGCCGGTGAGGTGGTCGCCCTGGTCGGCGACAACGGCGCAGGAAAGTCCACGCTGGTCAAGACGATCGCCGGCGTGCATCCCATCGATGACGGTGTCATCGAGTGGGAAGGCAAGAGCGTCTCGATCAACAAGCCGCACGACGCCCAGAACCTGGGCATCGCGACCGTCTACCAGGACCTCGCGCTGTGCGACAACATCGACGTCGTAGGCAATCTCTACCTCGGGCGTGAGCTGCGCAGGCGCGGCGTGCTCAACGAGGTCGAGATGGAGCGCCGCGCCCGCGAGCTCCTCACCACGCTGTCGATCCGCATCCCCAGCGTCCGCATCCCGATCGCCTCGCTCTCCGGCGGTCAGCGCCAGACCGTGGCGATCGCCCGCTCGATGCTCGGCGAGCCCAAGCTCGTCATCCTCGACGAGCCCACCGCCGCCCTCGGCGTCGAGCAGACCGCACAGGTCCTCGACCTGGTGGAGCGGCTGCGCGAGCGTGGCCACGCGGTCATCCTCATCAGCCACAACATGGCGGACGTCAAGGCCGTCGCGGACAAGGTGGCGGTGCTCCGGCTCGGCCGGAACAACGGAGTCTTCGACGTGAAGGCCACCTCGCAGGAAGAGATCATCTCCGCCATCACGGGCGCCACGGACAATGCCGTGACCCGTCGCGCGGCGCGCAATGGGGAGGCCCAGAAGTGAACGGCGACTCAGAAGTGAGCATCGACAAGACCTCCACGCACGACACCTCCACGCACGACGACGCACCCGTCGACGCCCCGGCCGCCGCGGCCGACGCCGTCACCGCCGTCGACCCCCGCCTGCTCGTGCGCGAGCAGGGCTTCGCCGGATACGTCACCGAGTTCAAGCGGAAGATGCGCGCCGGTGACCTGGGCTCCATCCCGGTCGTCGCGGGCCTCGTCATCATCTGGGCGATCTTCGCCTCGATGAACTCGCGCTTCATGACCGCGGAGAACCTCAGCAACATCTCCGTCGCCATGGTCGGCACCGGCATGATCGCCGTCGGCATCGTCTTCGTGCTGCTGCTCGGCGAGATCGACCTGTCGGTCGGCTCGGTCAGCGGTGTCGCGGGCGCGGTCGCCGCCGTCCTCGCCGTCACCCACGGCGCACCCGAGTGGATCGCCCTGATCGTCGCCGTCCTCACCGGCACCGTGATCGGCACCATCCACGGCTTCTTCTTCGCGCGGATCGGCGCCCCGGCGTTCGCCGTCACCCTGGCGGGCCTGCTGTTCTGGCAGGGCTTCATGCTCCAGATCCTGGGCGACAACGGCACGATCAACCTGGACTCCGAAGGCCTGATCGCCAAGCTGACCTCGTACTACTTCACGGACGTCGCAGCGGCCTACGGCCTCGCGATCGTCGCGGTCGTGGCGTTCTTCCTCTCCTCCTTCCTGGACAGCCGCCGCCGCGAGGCCGCCGGTGTCCCGTCAAGGCCGCTGAGCGAGATCGTCGTGCGCACGGCCGTCCTGGCCGTCGTGGCCTTCGCCGCCGCGATCATGTTCAACCAGTACAAGGGCCTCCCGCTGGCCCTGGTGATCTTCCTGGTGGTCCTGGTCGGCACCGACTTCGTGCTGCGCCGCACGGGCTACGGCCGCAAGGTCTTCGCCCTCGGCGGCAGCGTCGAGGCGTCCCGCCGGGCCGGTATCAACGTCACCCTGATCCGTACGTCGGTCTACGCGATCGCCGGTACGTTCGCGGCGGCGGGCGGCCTCTTCATGGCCTCCAAGATCGCCGCGGCCAACCAGGGCGCCGGCACCGGTGACCTCCTGATGAACGCCATCGCGGCGGCCGTCATCGGCGGCACCAGCCTCTTCGGCGGCCGCGGCCGCACCTGGAACGCCCTCCTGGGCGTCATGGTCATCACGTCCATCCAGTACGGCCTGGCACTCGAAGGTATTGCGACGCCGGTCCAGTACATGATCACCGGTGGCGTACTGCTCGCCACGGTCGTGATCGACTCCGTGACCCGCAAGACCCAGAAGACGGCAGGCCGCGCCTGACCTGCCCGAACCCTGATCGGGGGCTGCCCGGTACCGCAATGGCGCGGTGCCGGGCAGCTCTCTGTCTACGGCCGATCGCGTGACGCACAACTCCCGGCCCGGACGCCGCCGTCAACTGCGGAACATTAGACTCAACAGGCCCGGGCAACATCCGGTCAACGCTCGAACAGCTCTACTGCAAGGAGGCACGGGTGCCGCTGCTGACCCGCATCAGGGGACCGCGCGATCTGGACCGGCTCAGCCAGGAGGAGCTGATCCAGCTGGCCGACGAGATCCGCACCTTCCTCGTCGACGCAGTCTCCAAGACAGGCGGCCACCTCGGCCCCAACCTCGGCGTGGTCGAGCTCACGATCGCCATGCACCGCGTCTTCGAGTCCCCCCAGGACAAGATCCTCTACGACACCGGCCACCAGAGCTACGTACACAAGCTGCTCACCGGCCGTCAGGACTTCTCGAAGCTGAAGATGAAGGGCGGCCTCTCCGGCTACCCCTCGCAGGCCGAGTCCGACCACGACGTGATCGAGAACTCGCACGCCTCCGCCGTCCTCGGCTGGGCCGACGGCCTCGCCAAGGCCAATGAGCTGCGCAAGAAGGACGACCACGTCGTCGCCGTCATCGGCGACGGCGCGCTCACCGGCGGCATGGCCTGGGAGGCCCTGAACAACATCGCGGCCGCCAAGGACCGCCCCCTGGTGATCGTCGTCAACGACAACGAGCGCTCGTATGCCCCGACCATCGGCGGCCTCGCCAACCACCTGGCCACCCTGCGCACCACGGACGGCTACGAGCGCTTCCTGGCCCGCGGCAGGGACCTCCTGGAGCGCACCCCGGTCGTCGGCAAGCCCCTCTACGAGACGCTGCACGGCGCGAAGAAGGGCCTGAAGGACTTCATCGCCCCGCAGGGCATGTTCGAGGACCTCGGCCTGAAGTACGTCGGCCCGATCGACGGCCACGACATCGAGGCCCTGGAGTCCGCCCTGACGCGCGCCAAGCGCTTCGGCGGCCCGGTCATCGTGCACTGCATCACCGAGAAGGGCCGCGGCTACAAGCCCGCCCTGGAGGACGAGGCCGACCACTTCCACTCCGTCGGCAAGATCCACCCCGACACCGGCCTGCCCATCGCGTCCTCCGGCGTCGACTGGACCTCCGTGTTCGGCGAGGAGATGGTCAAGCTCGGCCACGAGCGCGAGGACATCGTCGCGATCACCGCGGCCATGCTCCAGCCGGTCGGCCTCGACAAGTTCTCCAAGGAGTTCCCGGAGCGGGTCTACGACGTCGGCATCGCCGAGCAGCACGGCGCGGTCAGCGCCGCGGGCCTGGCCACCGGCGGCCTGCACCCCGTCTTCGCCGTGTACGCCACCTTCCTCAACCGCGCCTTCGACCAGCTCCTGATGGACGTGGCCCTGCACAAGTGCGGCGTCACCTTCGTCCTGGACCGGGCCGGCATCACCGGCACCGACGGCGCATCGCACAACGGCATGTGGGACATGTCGATCCTGCAGTGCGTGCCGACCCTGCGGATCGCCGCCCCGCGCGACGCCGACCAGGTCCGCCTGCAGCTGCGCGAGGCCGTCGAGGTCGAGGACGCCCCGACCGTGGTGCGCTTCTCCAAGGGCGCGGTCGGCCCGGCCGTCAAGGCCGTCGGCAAGGTCGGCGGCATGGACGTCCTGCGCAAGGCCGCCACCCACCGGCCGGACGTCCTCCTGGTCTCCGTGGGCGCGCTCGCCCCGATGTGCCTGGAGATCGCCGATCTGCTCGACAAGCAGGGCATCACCACGACCGTCATCGACCCCCGCTGGGTCAAGCCCGTCGACGAGGCGCTCGCCCCGCTCGCCGAGCAGCACCGCGTCGTGGTCACCGTCGAGGACAACTCCCGTGCGGGCGGCGTCGGTTCGGCGATCGCCCAGGCCCTGCGCGACGCGGGCGTCGACGTGCCGCTGCGCGACTTCGGCATCCCGCCGCGCTTCCTCGACCACGCGTCCCGCAAGGAGGTCATGGCCGAGATCGGCCTGACCGCCCCGGACATCGCCCGCCAGGTGACGGGTCTCGTCGCCAAGCTGGACGGGCGCTTCGAGCGGGCCGCGGCCGTGGACTCGGTCGACGCCGGGGAGCCCGCGCGCGACTGACGGTCGTCAACCACCGTCCCTCATGGGCCGGTCCCACCACCCTGTACGGGTGGTGGGCTG
>NZ_JBHYIG010000258.1:0-14307 GCF_042740015.1 Streptomyces sp. NPDC059037 | reverse complement strand
GCTGCTGCCCGACGGCCTGCGCTTCCTGGTCACCGAGGGGTATCGCCCGCTCGCGCTGCAGATCACGTACTTCGAGGATTACGCCGCCGAGTTGAGGAAGGCCCACCCCGACTGGTCGGACGTCCATCTGCGCCGCCAGACGAGCCGCTCCCTCTCGCCTCCCGAAGTCGGCCCGCACGTCGCGGGCGCCGCGGTCGACCTCACGCTGTGCACGGCCTCCGGCGCCGAACTGGACCTCGGCACCCCGGTGAACGCCAGCCCCGAGGAGAGCGACGGCGGCTGCTACATGGACGCCGACGGCATCTCGGCCGCCGCCCGCCGCAACCGCCGCACCCTCACCGCGGCCCTGGCCACGGCGGGCCTGGTCAACTACCCCACGGAGTGGTGGCACTGGTCCTACGGCGACCGCTACTGGGCGCTGGCGACCAACGCGCCGGCCGCCCAGTACGGCCCGATGACGTACGAGGGCTAGCGGATCGGTCAGGCCTCGCGGGGCCTGGCGAACTCCTCGATCAGGACCGCGTACTCCTCTCCACCGTGTCCGGCGGCGATCGAGCGGTCCGCCATCGCCTTGATCAGCTTCGGCAGTTCGGCGTTGACGCCCAGGGCCTCGCTCTCCTCGATCAGGTGGTCCATCGACCGGACGTGGGTCTCCAGGGAGGCCACCTCGGCCCGGTAGGAGCCACTGTCGATCTGCTCGGCATGGCCGGGCAGCCACTCGGCGACACCGGCGGCGATCTGCCGTGCGAACGGCGCGTACGTCGCGGCGTCGACGCCGGCCGTCTTCAGCATGGCGGTGCCCTGGAGCCAGGCGTTCAGGATGCTCCACATCATGGCAAGGCCTGCCACGTCGTACAGGGACGCCAGGCCGTGGTCCGCACCGAGGTGGTCGACGGTGCCGAGCGCGGCGAGTGTCGCCTTGTGTGCCTCGAAGTCCGATGCGGGCCCGCTGTGCAGAATCACCGCGTCGGCGGTCCCGATCCCGGACGGGACGGCCATGATGGCGCCGTCCAGGTAACGGGCGCCTCGCTGCTCGGCCCATCGGGCGGCTTCCCGGGCCTGGGCCGAGTCGCCCGAGGTCAGGTTGATCAACATGGTGCCGTCCAGGTCGACTTCGTCCGGACCGAGCAGTTCGCGCATGGCCTGGTAGTCGGTGACGCAGATGATCGTCAGAGGGCTCGCCTTGAGCGCGGCGTCGACGGTCGGCGCCAACAGCGCGCCTCCGGCGACCAGTTGGTCGGCCTTGGAGGCCGTGCGGTTCCACACGGTGGTGGGATGCCCGGCCTTCAGGAAAGCGCCGGCGAGCGCCTGGCCCATCAGTCCGAGTCCGATGACGGTAACGGGTGCTGCGGTTTCGTTGTTCATGGCAGCATCGTCAACGTTGATACCGGTATGAAGGTCAAGCGAGGTTTTGATGCGGATCGGGGAGCTGGGCCGTCGGACGGGCGTCAACGCCCATCAGCTGCGCTACTACGAGGCCCAGGGGCTGCTTGAGGCCGACCGGCGCGCGAACGGCTATCGCGAGTACGACGAGAACGCCGTGCTGCGGGTGAAGCAGATCCGGCATCTGCTGGGTGCAGGCCTGTCCTCCGAGGACATCGCGTACCTGCTGCCCTGTGCGGTCGGAGAGGCTCCGGAGCTGCCCGGGTGCCACGAGCTGGTGGCCGCGATGCGGTCACGGCTGCGGCGACTCGACGAGCAGATGGAAAGCATCGCCCGCTCCCGCGCCGCTCTCGCCGACTACATCGATGCGGCCGAGCAGATGGGCGGCGACAGCTATCCGCCGTTGGACGGTGCCGAGCAGGATCCCGTCCCCGCCTGAGCCGCGGCCCGGACCGTGCGCCCGGCCGTGGCCGCTCAGACGAGGGCCGCGGCGAACAGCGCGAAGGCGAGCACGATGATGCCGACGCGGACGTAGTGGAACCGGTCCCACTTCCCCACCTGCTGCTTCCAGTCCGCGGGCGCGCCCTCCTTCGACCACGTCGCGACGCGCGAGTTGATCGGCACGAGCAGCAGCACCGACATGACCACGCTCACGACGAGCAGCGCGGTGCCGGCGGTGACGAGCGCCGTGCCGTCGTCGCCCCACGCCAGTGCGGCCCAGACCACGCCGAGGACGACCGAGCAGATGTACCAGAACGGCATGACGCGGCCGAGGACGCGTGCCCCGTCGCTGCGGGCCGCGAGCCCGCCGTCGTTGGGCAGCCGGTCGAAGATCGGGTTGACGAACGCCGCCACCGCGAACTCCACGCCCACCATCAGCCCGACCACGACGACCGCGACGACGGCCAGGGTGTCCTGCATGTCCCCTCCAAAGGGAAAGCTTCTACAAGGCAGGACCTAGCGGCGCTAGGTTCAGATGCAATGCTAGACATGTCATTGCTCCATTGTCTAGCGCTGCTAGAATCGGGTCATGTCGGTACGCGAACGCAAGGAACGCGAGCGAGCCAACCGCCACAGGCTGATCGTCTCCACGGCCCGCGAACTCGCCGAGGCGCACGGCTGGGACGCCGTCACCACGCGCCGGCTCGCCGAGCTGATCGAGTACAGCCAGCCCGTGCTCTACAGCCACTTCCGGGGCAAGCGGGAGATCGTGGGTGCGGTCGCGCTCGAAGGGTTCGCCGAGCTGACGGGCGCGCTGCGCGCCGCGGTGCCGGACGGGCCCGCGGGACGCGACGCGGTGGCGCGCCTTGCGCGCGCCTACACGGACTTCGCCGCACGCAATCACGCCCTGTACGACGCGATGTTCATCCTCGACAACGGCCTCCCCTTCGCCGACGAGACCACCCCCGGACCGCTGCGCGAGGCGTTCCAGGCCCCTCTGGACCCGCTCGTCGACCACGCGAACCCCGACGAACCGGGCCTGTTCGTCGAGACGTTCTGGGCCGCGCTGCACGGCCTGGTCACCCTCACCCGCGCCGGACGCCTGCCCGCCGAACGGGTCGCCGACCGCCTCGCGCTCCTGGTCGACCACTTCGTTCCCCGGGGCATAGGTTGACCCGATGGGCCTTTTCGACAAGCTGACCGGCATCAGGCGTCCCGACGCAGGTGTCGCACCCCGCTCGGCCGGGGACGTCCGGGCGGCGCTCCTCGCGCTCAACGGTCCGGACGTGCCGTACGCCGTACGCGACGCGACCCCGGACGAGGGCGCCGACCTGGTCGCCGAGTGGCGGATCCTGGAGCCTGCCTGGCGCACCTTCTTCGTCCGGACCCAGCTGGACCGGACCGTCAAGACGCGGATGCGCCTCGACGCCAAGGACCATGAGGTCCGTGCCGTCGACGAGCAGTGGGAGGTCACCTGGTCCGGGGAGACCCCGCGCCTCGCGCTGTCGCGCGAGTACTCCCGAGGGCAGGTGACCACGGTCTCCCGCCAGTGGAAGCTCGAACGGGGCACCGACGGCGGCCTGGAGAAGACCGAGGTGTTCCGCTTCGACCCCGCAGAGATGAAGGATCCCCTGCGGGGCGCGGTCCTGGGTGCGGGATGGACGTGGCGTGGAGTGGTGTTCAGACTCTGACCGCCGAAGGGCCCGGGAGTCGCCTCCCGGACCCTTGCGCTGTCGTGTCGCTACGAGGCGAACGGCACCGCCGCGCTCGGCAAGCAGCGGCAGCACGCCCTCGCCGAACGAGTACGCCTCCTCCACGTGCGGACAGCCGGACGGTACGAACTCGGCGATGCCCAGGGCGTGGTACTCGGCGATGCGGTCGGCGATCTCGGTGGGGGAGCCGACCAGGGCGGTGCCCGCGCCACCCCGGACGAGGCCGATGCCCGCCCAGAGGTTCGGGTAGATCTCCAGGTGCTCGGTGGAGCCGCCGTGCAGCGCCGGCCTGCGCTTCTGGCCGTCGGAACCGGAGCGGGCGAGCCCCTGCTGCACGTTCTCGATGACGGCCGGGTCGATCCCCGACAGGAGCCGGCTCGCCTGCGCCCAGGCTTCCTCCGCGGTGTCGCGGGCGATGACGTGCAGCCGGATCCCGAAGCGGACCTCGCGGCCCTCGGCCCTGGCGAGCGTACGGATCCAGCCGATCTTCTCGGCGGCCTGGGCGGGCGGCTCGCCCCAGGTCAGGTAGACGTCGCTGTGCCGGGCGGTGACTGCGCCCGTCGCCTTCGACGAGCCGCCGAAGTAGACGGGCGGCACCGAGTCGGCGAGGCGGGTGAGGCGGGCCTGCTCGACGAGCTCGTGCTCGCCGTGGAAGTCGACGCTCTCGTCGCGCCACAGGGAGCGGACGATGTGCAGGAACTCGTCGGTGCGGGCGTAACGGGCGTCCTTGTCCAGGGAGTCGCCGTAGGCGCGCTGCTCCTGGTCCTCGCCGCCGGTGACGACGTTGAGCAGCAGCCGTCCGCCGGAGTGCCGCTGGTAGGTCGCCGCCATCTGCGCGGCGAGCGCGGGCGCGACAAGGCCCGGCCGCCGGCCGGTCGCCGCCGGCCGAACCAGTGGGCACGCCGTGGCCGCCGACGACGATATGACGGCTGTCGCCGTTGGGGCGGCGATCCGGTTCCGGCTTCGGAGGCGACGCGCGGAAGCGGTCGACGGCCGGGCCGAGACCGGCGTCCGCGTCGGGCGCGAGGGTTACGCTCCCGTCCTCCGCGGCCGTGATGTGCCGGTCCAGGACGAACCACCCCTGGGCGACATCGGTGCCGAGCGAGGTGAGAACGGGACGCAACGCGTAGTCGACGGCCAGGACATGGGCGGGGGAGCCGCCGGTGGCCAGCGGCAGGACGCTCTTGCCGCGCAGCGCGTACTGCGGAAGGAGATCGAGGAAGGTCTTCAGAACTCCCGAATACGCGGCCTTGTAGAGCGGCGTGCCCACGAGCAGCGCATCGGCGCCCTCCACGAGCGTGACGGCATCGGCGACGGCCGGATGGGAGGTGTCGGCGGAGAGCAGCGCGTCGGCGGGCAGTGTCCACGCGTCCAGGGCGTGCACCTGGTGTCCCTGGGTGGCCAGTTCGCGGCCAAGATGCTGGACGAGACGCGCGGTGCGTGAGAAACCGGGGGCGGAGGCGCTGCCGGTCAGGGCGAGGACGGTGGCCATGGTGGAGGTCCTTCGGGTACGCGGCCGCGAGGGCCGTACGAGTCAGGGGGAGAGGGGCGCGCGCAAGCACCGGACGCGCAGGGGGAGTTCGACGCGTACGGGCGATGGGGCGGGGGCCGGGCAGGGCGCGCGGACGGTCAGGCGGCGGGCCTGACGGGCAGCCGGTCAACAGGCCCTGAGAGAAAGGAAGTCACGGCGTACGAGCCGTACGCGCGTATGCCCGGCGGATGCTCAGCGGCCAGGGCGACAGCAGGCGCTGCACACCCGCGCGAGGTCGACGTGACGTCGCCGCGTGAGATGGTGTCGCACTGCATTCATGTGCTCGAATCAAGCATCTGCCTGGGCGGGCGTCGAGTCGCCCATCACTGAGCCCCGGCAGGTTTCCCTGCAACAGAGCAGGTCCAGGGAGGGTGCAGGGGACGCATACGGAGCAACTGGAGTGCATCGAGCAGTCACGCGACTGGGCTCGCTGCGGGCGAACTCCACATCTCCCAGCCCGTGTTGAGCGAGACCGTACGCAACCTGGAGCGCGAGCTGGGCGTGTCCCTCCTGGACCGCCACCACTCCGCGGCGAAGGTCAGCGATGAGGGCCGCGAGCTGCTCCCGCATCTCATCGGCGTACTTTCCGCTGGTGACTTCTAAAGTGGCAGGGGGTCGACATAACAATCGGCCCGGGCCAGGTCGGCCAAGTCCGTGACCGCCGGATGTGTGGCGCTGAGCTGCATCCGCAACTCGTCCAGGATCGTGCTGTGCAGCGCGTCGCACTCGTCGTTGCGGTTGAGGGCATGCAAGTCGAGGGCTCGATTCGCAGCTGCGCACAGCGTCGACGGGTGCGCGCGTCCCAGAACGTCGGTGCACAGTGCGAGAGTCTCCGTGCCCAGTGCGAGTGCCTCCTCGTGGCGCTCGAGTGCCGCCAGATCACTGGCCTGGTTCGTAGCCACGACCAACGCCAGTGGGTGTCGCTCGCCCAGCTTCTCGCTCAGCGCCGC
Organism: Streptomyces sp. NPDC059037; assembly: GCF_042740015.1. Taxonomy (NCBI): domain Bacteria; kingdom Bacillati; phylum Actinomycetota; class Actinomycetes; order Kitasatosporales; family Streptomycetaceae; genus Streptomyces; species Streptomyces sp. NPDC059037. The sequence continues at coordinate 8,290 of NZ_JBHYIG010000258.1, read as the reverse complement.
GTGAGCGCGCAGATCCAGCTCGTATGCCTCCAGTGGCCGCCCCTGCAGCCGCAAGATGATGGCGAGGTTGGCCATCGCCGAGACAGTGTGCGGATGCTGCTCCGTAAAGATTCGTTCATACCGATGGCAGCAGACGTCGGCCAGTTCCCGGGCTTGGTCCAGCTGCCCGTCGTGCCGCAGATCTACCGACAGGCCGATCGATGCGGCGATCGCGTCCGGATGCTCCTGCCCGAACCGGCTGACCGTCACCTCCCACACCTCTTGCGACACCTCTAAGGCAGCGCGGTGGTCGCCGGCTTTTCGGCGGGCCACCGCCAGGACGCGTTTGGAGTGCAGGACAGCCGCGTTGTCCGCGGGGAACTGCTGCTCGTATGCGGCGACGACCTCCTCCTGCCGATTGCGGGCGTCGGCGTACCGGCCGAGTTCCCGCTCGTCTAACGTCAGGCCGACCCGGGTGAGCAGGGTCAGTTCGTGATCGCTGCCGAAAAGTTCCTGCTTCAACTCCCATGTGGTGCAGTCAAGGTCGTACGCATCCTGGAACCGGCCGACGAGCCGCAGACATACAGCGAGGTTGTGGGCCGCGTTCAACGTCGCCGGGTCGTCCTCACCGAACGCCGCCCTCGCCTGCTCGTACACCCGCCGTGTCAGTGCGAGCGATTCGTTGAAGTCACCTTTGACACGCAGGTCGGCGGCAACGGCACCCATCGCGTCCAGGTGTCCTTCCTGGGCCTTGGCCACCGGAACTCTGGACGGCTGGTGAACGGACTCGCAAGCCGCCAGCGTCACCGTGTTGACCGCGGCTGCCTCCTTGTAGCGACCCATGGTGAAGAGGATCCAGCCGAGCCAGAATGCCAGTGAGAGCGTCTTCTCGTCGTTGGGTCCAAAGAGTTCACGCGCCGATTCGTACGCCGCCTCGGTGAAGCGGAGTGCACTCTCGTGATCGCCCCAGCGCTGGAGGTATTTGGCGATGTTGACCACCAGCCTGTGCACCCTCGGATCCGTGGAATCGACGGTGGTGGCGGCGAGGGCATGCGGGTACAACACGGAGTAGCGTCGCCACGTGGCGTTGGACTCCGGATTTCGTGGATCGGCAGAGGCCAGCAACAGCTGCGCGGCGCGTTTCATCTGTTCCTTCTGATGTGGCGTCATGCGGCTGATAAGAACGCCTTGCACGAGCCGGTGGATCTGAATCGAATTGGTGCGCAGATCCACCCGCGCCAGTGAGTACCTCTTGATCTCCCGGATGGCCCGGCTCAGCCGCAGCGGATCCGCGAGCGCTGCGTCAAGTTGCGGGGCGATCGAGCCGTGGTGCACTTGAGAGAACAAGTCACGGGGAATCGGCTCGGGCGCCAAATAGGCGCAGACTTGCAGGAGCTGGATGGCTTCGGAGTCCGTCCGCTCGACATGGTCGAGGGACACGTTCCAGGCTGTCGCTATCGACTGCTGGTACGCGTGCGGCGCGGACTCGGACAGTAACTCGTTGTGCTTTTCCTCGAATAGCCGCAAATACTCCTGCACCGGCATCCCCGTCTCGGCCCTCCAAGCCGCGGCCTGTTCGACGGCGAGGGGCAGGTCACCCAGCACGTCCGCGAGCAGTTCGGCTTCTTCCTGGGCAATTTCGGGGTCACGCTTGTTGAGAAGATCGATGCTCTCAGCGCGGTCGAAGATGTCCAACTCCAGACAGCGCGCCACGTTGTCCCAGTGGGGGTTCCGCGAGGTGATCAGGACTGCGCCGGAGCCGGAATTGGGAAGGAAGGGTGTGAGGGTCTCGGCATCCTCGGCGTTGTCGAAGACGAGCAGCCAGCTGCTGTACGGCTCTCCGCGGCGCAGTGCGTCCAGAACGGCCGATACGGTTCTGGTCGGCTCGGATCCGTGGGTGATGCCGATGCGTGAAGCGAGCTGGGCCAGGGCGTTGATGATGCCGGAAGTGCGATCGCTCGGTATCCAGCAGATCAAGTCGTAGGCGCTCCGATGCAAGTAGACGTACTCGACGGCCAGTTGGGACTTGCCGACACCGCCAAGTCCGTACACGGTCTGCGGCAGAACTGCTGCCGTTCCGCCGCATTCCATGTGTTCTGCCAGCTCGGTGAGCTGTCGTTCCCGGCCGGTGAAATTCGGGTTCCGTGGGGGCACATTCTCCCAGACCGCCGGGGAGGGCGTAGAGCGCCGGGGCGGCATCTGCGGCCGAGGCGGGGCTCCTGGAGGGATGGGCGCGCTGGTCATAGATCTCCCTCAGGTTCGAATACCGGCGTGGAGAGCACGAACGGTTCGCACCTCCGGTGCGCCCAAAGTCATGTGCGCCGACATCTGCCTTCGTCCTGTCAGGCTGCCAATTGTCCCGCATGGAGGGGTAGTTGGGCGACTGTGGATCCGATCAAAGTGCCGGCGCCCGGTCCAGATAGGGACTCGGCGGTTCGGGGATCCGCTCGAGCGATGCGACGTCCAGGGCGAGGGCGGCCGACGAGGTGCCCAGGGTGCCCTTCGGGTGCCAGGTGCCGGTGACCTTCACCCAGGTGTCGGCGGGCGGAGCCTTGGCGCCGTGCACGGTCACCGTCAGGGACTGCGAGTCCGCGGCGCAGCAGGCCACCACGAGGCGGGTCAGTTCCCAAGTGCCGCCCTTGCCGGGGGTGACGAACCCCGACATCAGGACCGTACGTCCCTTCAGGCTCTTCTTGTCGTCCTGTTGGGCCCGGCCGATGAACTCGGTCAGTGAGAGCGGGGCGGGTCCGTGCGCCGGCAGCGGTTCGAAACGGTCGTAGTCCGCGACGACCTTCGGGCTGTCACGGGCGGCCGTGTAGGAACCGAGGGCGGGCGGCGCGAAGAACAGCAGCGCGAGCGCGGGCGGCAGCAACAGCCAGGCGACACGGGGGCCGTGGGTGTGGTCGTGGCCGTGCGCGCCGTCGCTCGGCGGCTCGGCCTCGAGGTCGGTCTGCGCGCGGCGCCGCCCGGCGAAGGGCAGTCCGTCACGTACGACACCCAGCAGCCCCACGCCGACCAGGACGAAGCCTGCGATGACGAGGAAGGGGAGCAGGCCTTCCTTCACGTACCGCAGCGCGAGGTCGTCGAAGAGGGCGGCCCGCAGCACGGCGACACCGGTCAGCAGGAGCAGCACTGCCTGGAGATTCCGTTTCACAGCAGCCACCATCCGGTCAGGGCGGTGCAGGCCACGGCCGTCAGTGCCGTCACCGTCGAGAACCGCAGGGCGAAGGCGCGGCCGAAGGTGCCTGCCTGCAGGGCGATCAGCTTGAGGTCCACCATGGGGCCGACGACCATGAACGCGAGGCGGGCCGTGGGGGAGAAGCCGGTCAGTGAGGCGGCCACGAAGGCGTCGGCCTCGGAGCAGACGGCGAGGACGATCGCGAGCGCCGCGAGGAAGAGCACCGAGAGCCAGGGCGATCCGGCGAAGGTGTCGAGGACCGAGCGCGGCACGGTGACGTTGAAGGTCGCGGCGGCCATGGCGCCCAGCACGAGGAACCCGCCGGCGTGCAGGAAGTCGTGCTGGAAGCCGAGCCGGAACTCCTCCCGGCGGCTGTGTCCGTGCTGGTGGCCGGTGTGCCGGGACGGCATCCGCAGCCATTCTGAACGCCCGAGCCGCAGCCAGAGCCAGCCCATGGCGGCGGAGGTGGCGAGTGAGGCGATCAGGCGGGCGGCGACCATCTCCGGGTTGCCGGGGAAGGCGACCGCGGTGGAGGCGAGCACGATCGGGTTGACCGCGGGCGCGGAAAGCAGGAAGGCGAACGCGGCGGCCGGTGTGACCCCGCGCCGGATCAGGCTTCCCGCGACCGGCACCGACGCGCACTCGCAGCCCGGCAGGACCACGCCCGCCGCGCTCGCCACGGGCACCGCGAGCGCGGGGTTGCGGGGGAGCATCTTGCTGAACACATGCGCGGGGACGAAGGCGTTGACGGCCCCGGAGATCAGCGTGCCGAGCACCAGGAAGGGCAGGGCCTGCACCGTGATCGCCAGGCAGACGGTCTGCCAGGCCCGGAATCCCGGGTGGGTCAGCCACTGCGCGCCGCCCATGGCCCAGCCGAGTGCCAGGAGCAGCGCCACGGAGAGGACGCCGGTGGCGACAAGGCCGGGGACGGGGCTGCCGTTCGGCGGCTCGGTCGGCGCGGGGTCGGGACCGGTCGGCGGTCTTTCGATCAGCTCCGGGTTGCGCACATTTTCTCCGATTTTTGGGCCGAGGGCGTCACGATAGCGAGCCGGTCGGTCCCGGTCCGGGATTTCGGCGGGCCGTGTGCCCGAGGTCGGGGCGCACCTGCCGGGGCGGACCAGCTGCCGCGTGCCGCGCCGAACGCCGTGCGGTCCTCAGGGCCGCAGTGCCGCGAACGCCCGGTCGACGAGCTCGGCTCGGTCCGCCGCGCCGCCCGAGCGCAGCCACTCCCGGTCCGCCGCGTCAAGTGCCGCGGCCGCCGACGAAGTCAGGACGTCGGCGGTGAAGGCGTCCAGCTTCGTGTCCGGGCGCTGTGCGAGGGCATCGGCGACCTGGGCGCGCATCGCGTCACGCCGCTGGTGCAGCCGGGCCCGCAGTGACGGCGTGGCCTCGATGAGCGTGAGCTCGGCCAACTCCTGCCCGGAGCCGTGGATCCGCTGCTGCCATGCGCGCAGCACCTGATGGAGGCAGTCCCACGGTGCCTCGTCGGCGGGGCGGCCGCGCACCTCGTCGGCGATTTCCTCCGCCATCGACTCGACGGCGCCGAAGACCACGTCCTCCTTGGACGGGAAGTACCGGAAGAAGCTCCGCTTCGACAGTCCCGCGGCGCGGGCGATGTCCTCGACGGTCGTCTCGTCGAAACCGCGCTCAGTGAACAACTCAAGGGCGAGCGCGGCCAGTTCGGCCCGCATGGTGCGTCGGGCGCGAGCCCGAAGACCGCCGCTCTCCGGGCTCTCGGTGCTTGCTCGGCTATCCATGCACCGGAGTTTACTTTGATTCACCTACTGCCTAACATGTCACCGAGTGACGCATTTTCGGAAGGCGGACATGGAGGCGGAGGTGGAGGCGGGCATGGCGACCCTGCATGGCACGACCGCGCTGATCACCGGCGGCACCGGAGGCATCGGCAAGGAAACGGCCCGCGGACTTGTCAGGCGTGGCGCGCACGTGATCCTGGTGGGCCGCGACCCCGGGCGGGCCGCCGACGCCGTGCGCGAGCTCCGACATGAGGCCGGCGGCGGTCGGGTGGAGGCGGTGGCCGCCGACCTGACGCTGCGTGCCGGGCTGCGGCGGGTCGCCGACGCGGTGGACGCCGGACATGCCGGGCACGCCGGACTCGACGTACTCGTCAACAACTTCGGCATGAACCCGGCCGAGCGCCGGCTGACCGCCGACGGGGTCGAGACCGCCTTCGCGGCGAATGTCCTCGCGCCCTTCGCCCTCACCCGGCTGCTCATGCCGAACCTGCGGAAGTCGCCCGCCGCGCGCGTCATCAACCTCACCGGCGGCATCCCGCGCGGCCCCGTCGACCCGGCAAACCTCCAGGCGGAGAAGGCCTTCATCGGCTGGACCTTCGGTCAGTACAACCACACCAAGGCCCAGCTCATGGCGGTGAGTTACGAGTACGCGCAGCGGACCGCGGACGACGGCGTCACCGTCAACGTGGCCTACCCCGGACACGCCTACACGCCGGGCAACCAGGCGACACCGATGCGCGCGTTCCCCCGTCTGTACCGACCCGCCGCGCCGCTCGTCCGGCTCCTCGGGCCGATCCTGCTCGCCGACCTCGCCAAGCCCGCCCGGTCCAGCATCCACCTCGCCACGAGCCCGGAGGTCGCAGGTGTCACCGGCGCCTACTTCGACACCCGCTGCCGCCGTGTCCCGTGGCCGGACTTCGCCACCGATCCCCGTACCCGCGAGGCCGTGTGGTCACTGTGCGAGCGGCTGTACGTCCAGGGCGAGTCCGGTGAGTTGTCGGGTGAGTCGTCGGGTGAGTTGTCGGGCGAGTTCAAGAGCTGAGGAACTCAAGCAGATCCGTGTTGAAAGCCTCCTCGAACGAGCCCGTCAGACCGTGCGGAGCGCCCGGGTAGACCTTCAGGGCCGCGTCCTTGACCAGGTGAGCCGACTTGTGGGCCGAGGCCACGATGGGCACGATCTGGTCGTCGTCGCCGTGCGCGATCAGCGTGGGCACGTCGACACGGCGCAGGTCCTCGGTGAAGTCCGTCTCGGAGAACTCGCCCACACAGTCGTACGCCGCCTTCACGCCGGCCTGCATGCTCTGCAGCCAGAAGGCGTCCCGTGTGCCCTGCGACACGGTCGACCCCGGCCGGTTCGCGCCGTAGAAGCTCTCGCTCAACTCCCGGTAGAACTGCGAGCGGTCGGTGCGCACGCGTTCCCGGATGGTGTCGAACACCTCGCGGGGCAGGCCCTCCGGGTTGGCCGGTGTCCGCAGCATGAGCGGCGGAACGGCGCCGAGAAGCACCACCTTGGCGATCCGGTCGGTGCCGTGCCGGCCGATGCTGCGGACGACCTCCCCGCCGCCCGTCGAGTGCCCCACCAGAACCGCTTCCCGCAGATCCAGGTTCCACACGAGCTGCGCGAGGTCGTCGGCGTAGGTGTCCATGGCGTTGCCCTGCCACGGCTGGCCCGAACGGCCATGGCCGCGGCGGTCGTGCGCGATGGCGCGGTAGCCGCTCTCGGCGACCAGGCGCAGCTGGTTGTCCCAGGCGTCCGCGTTGAGCGGCCAGCCGTGGCTGAAGACGACCGGGCGGCCCTCGCCCCAGTCCTTGTAGTGGATCGTGGTCCCGTCGACGGTGGTGAACGTGCCCATGCGGGTGTCCTCTCGGGAGGCCGGGGGCGGTCAGACGAAGCGGCGCACGAAGGCCAGTGCCGTGTCGGCGACCTCCTGCCATCGGCTGTCGATGATCAGCGCGTGGTCGCGGCCCGGCAGCTCGGTGATCTCCGTGACGCCGGAGTTCTGCTGCTGCTTCTTGTACGCGCCGTTGGCGAGCGCCCAGGGCACGGCATGGTCCTTCTCGCCGGAGATGATCAGGAGCGGGCCGCGCCGGGGATTGCGGCAGTCGACCTTCACCTCGGTCCACGGATTGAGGTTCGCGGCCGCGGCCTGGAACGGCGGCGCGCACGGGGCGGGGACGGCGAACTTCTCGTACAGCTCCCTGGCCTCCCGCTCGCTGACCGCGTTGGCGTACGCGTAGCGGAACTGCTCGAAGGTCAGCGGGAGTGCGCGCTTCCGGTTGGCCGGGTTGGCGATCATGGGGCGCAGGGAGCGCAGTGTCGACAGGGGCAGCGCCATGATGCCGCGGAACGGCGCCGGATCGATCGCCACCGACACGGCGCTGAGCCCACGCCCCGCGAGGATCTGCGTGAGCAGCCCGCCGACCGAGTGCCCGACGACGGCCGGTTTGCGCTCCAGGCCGTCGATGAGCCCGGCGAGATGGTCGGCGATGCGTCCGACGGTCTTTCCCGCGAAGGCCTCGGGGCGCTCCCTGGCCTCGGACACCGTGTCCGGGTCGTCGGGCCAGGACAGCGCGACGGGCACATACCCGGCCGCCTCGAAGTGCGCGGTCCACAGATCCCAGCTGCCGGGCAGCATCCACAAACCGTGCACGAACACGACGGGCACGCGGTCGGTCGCTGCGTTGGCCCGGTCGATCTGCTGTGCGTCGTTGGGGGGCATAGCCCGAAGTTACGGTCGCAAGTCCCCCGGCGATATAGGGCAGTTGACGGGTTGGCCGGTGTTGCATGGTGCTTGTCCGGTCTACGGCGAGGGTTTACCCGATGCCCAACCAGGAGTTGACGCCACGGCGCGGGGCCTGACCTAGCTTCGGTGGTGGCCGGGATGACCTCCGGCTTCCGTGAACCGAAGGGGGAAGAACCGATGAAGCGTGTGATCGCCAGTACGTTCGCCGTCGTCGCGCTGGCAGCCTCGGGCTTGACCGCCACCGCGGCGACAGCGTCGGCGGCACCGGACGACACCCGGGCCTTCCGGTGTCAGCTGGTGTGGAACGACAACAACACCGCGGGTGTGAAGTGCACCGGCGGCGGAGCCTTCATCGCCGTCGCGAAGTGCAAGAACGGCAAGTGGGCCCAGGGTGCGAAGGCGGCCGCGGGGACCACCTCGTACGCCTACTGCACCTCCGTCAATTCGAGCCTGAAGAAGCCCGTCGAGGCCTATGGCGCGCGGGCCTGACAGGGGTTCAGGAGCGTAGGGAGGCGGGCCGGCCCCCCCCGCCCCCCCCCCCCCCCCCCGGGAGGGGGGGACCCCCCCCGCGGACCGGGCGCCCCCCCCCGCGGCCCCGGGCGGGTGGTCCCCCGGGGGTGCGGCGGCCCCCC
>NZ_JBHYIG010000257.1:0-14309 GCF_042740015.1 Streptomyces sp. NPDC059037 | reverse complement strand
GCCGTCCGGCCGTCCGGCCGTCCGGCCGTCCGGCCGTCCGGCCGTCCGGCCGTCCCGCTGCGCGTCCGCTTCGCGGCGGATGATTCCCGCCCGCCCACCTGTCACCCCGCAGCGGACCATCGCGTCAGGATCACCTTTCCGCGGCCGTGCCCCGTCCCGACATCCCGCTGCGCGTCCGCCGCCCGCTCCCAGGGGTACTCCGCGCGGATGTGGACCCGGAGACGGCCCTTCGCGTACAGGAGGGTCATCTCGGCCAGGCGGTCGGCCGTGCGCGTGCCCGTGAGTTCGGGGAGGCCCAGGCGGCGGGCCTGGTCCGTGTCGACCATCGTGATGACGCGGTCGGGGTGCCTGGCCACCTCCGCCGACACCCGCAGCGCGTCCCCGCCCGCCCCGTCGAGCGCCGCGTCCACCCCGCCGGGGGCGATCGCCCGCACCCGCTCTGCCAGGCCGTCGCCGTATGTCACGGGGATCGCGCCGAGCGAGCGCAGATGGGCGTGGTTGGCCTCACTCGCCGTCCCGATGACCGTCGTCGCGCCCCACGCCCGCGCCAACTGCACGGCCAGCGTGCCGAGTCCGCCCGCCGCCGCGTTGATCAGGACCGTGTCGCCGGGGCCCACCCGCATCGCGGTCAGTGCCATGTGGGCGCCCTGCGCGTTCCCGGAGAAGCCGCCCGCCACCGCCCACTCCATCTCCTCGGGCTTGCGCACCACTTGGTCGGCGCCCACGACGACGTACTGCGCGTACGCGCCGAGCAGCGAGAAGCCGAGCACCGGATCGCCGGGGCCGAAGCCGGTGACGTCCGGAGCGACGGCGTCCACCGTTCCTGCGAACTCATTGCCCGGCACGATCGGGAACTGTGCCCCCGGCGGCCGGATCACCCCCTCCCGGACCCCGATGTCGAACGGCAGCACCCCGGCCGCCCGCACCCGCACCCGCACCTGGCCGGGACCCGGCTCGGGGACGGGCAACTCCACCGGGCGCAGCACGTCAGCCGGTCCGTATGCCGTGACGGCCGCCGCCCGCATCGTCTGCGCGGCCCGCGTTGTCTGTGTCGTATCCGTCATGATGAAGCTCAACTCCCTTGTCTCGGTTGTGTCGATTCGGTGATGCCGCCGGCTACGGGATCAGGACCACCTTCCCGACCGTCTCCCTGTTCAGGAGGGCCGCGTGCGCCGCCCCGGCGTCCCGCAGGGGGAACGTCGTCACCGCCGGGACGAGCGTGCACCGCGCCGCCTCCGCGAGCGCCTGCTCCTGGAGGCCCCGCAGGCCGCCGGGGACGCGCGCGATGCGCGGGCCCAGTGCGTAGGCCGCCGTCAGGAGGTTCGCCTGCAGGTCCTTGGCGGTGAACTCCGTGGGGGTGCCCGACGACCAGCCGTACATCACGAACCGGCCGCCGCAGCCCAGGAGTTCCAGCGCGGCGCGCCCCGCATCGCCGCCCACGCCGTCGAACACGACGCTCACCTCGCGGCCGCCGAGCGCCGCACGCACCTCGTCCGCCCAGCCGGGCCGCGTGTAGTCGACGGCCACGTCCGCGCCGCAGGACCGCACCCGTGCGACCTTCCGTGGGCCGCCCGCCGCGCCCACCACGCTCACGCCCGCGTTCCTCGAGGCTTGCACGAGCAGGGTGCCGATGCCGCCGGCGGCCGCCGTCACCAGCGCCACGTCGTCCGGTTCCAGTGCAGCGACGTGCAGGACGCCGAGCGCCATCCGTCCGGTGCCGACCATGGCGATCGCCGCCTCGTACGAGAGGCCGTCCGGCAGCGCGAACAGCGCCTCCGTCTCGCGCACGGCCAGCTCCGCATAGCCCGCGTTGACCAGGCCGAGATGGGTGACGACCCGGCGTCCGAGCCACTCCTCGGCGACCCCCTCGCCCAGGCCGTCGACGACGCCCGCCACCTCGCGTCCCGGGGTGATGGGCAACTCCGGGACAGGGAAGGGGAGCTTGTCGGACGTGCCCGCCTGGAGCGCGGTGTCGACGAGGTGGACTCCCGCCGCCCGTACGGCGATCCGGACCTGCCCGGGGCCCGGCACGGGGTCGGGCAGGTCCTCGTACCGCAGGTTCTCGGGTCCGCCGAAGGTGTGCAGTCGAATGGCACGCATGGTCAACTCGCTTTCGTAGTACGAGGATCAGGGAGGCGGGCGATCAGAGGAGGCAGGGGTCACGCGGCGTAAGGGCGGTCCGCCTTCGCGTCGCGCAGGGTCACGCCCCACCACGCGAGCTGATCGAGCAGCACCTTGGCGGCGCCCGCCGGACCCACCTCGTCGTGCGGCCGCCCGTCGGGCCCGAACCGCTGCCATACGCCGTGGAAGCTGACCGTGTCCCGCATCGTCGGCGCGTGCAGCTCGGCGAAGACCAGTCGCAGCTGCTCCACCGCGCGCAGCCCGCCGGCGACACCCCCGTACGAGACGAAGCCCACCGGCTTGGCCTGCCACTCCTCCCGGTGCCAGTCGATGGCCTGCTTGAGGTCGCCGGGGAAGCTGTGGTTGTACTCGGGCGTGATGACGACATACGCGTCGGCCGCCGCGATCCGCGGAGTGATCGAGCCGATGGCGGGGGCGGCCGGGCTGTCGAGGATCTCCGGGCGCTCGCCGCCCGCGCCCGCCAGGTCGATCACGTCGACGGCGAGGTCGTCGCGCTGCCCGGCGACCGAGACGAACCAGTCGCGGACGGTCGGTGCGAAGCGGCCCTCGCGGGTGCTTCCGACGATGACCGCCACCTGAAGTCGCTGCGTGGTCATGGGGGTTCCTCCAAGGTTCTCGGGGCCCGGCCCGTGCTGCCGTGCCGACACCGAGAAAGCTAGGGAGGGCCGCGGGTGCGGGGCCTCTGTCGGACGACCGGGATCGCGACCGGGGGAGGACCGGGATCGCGACCGGGGGACGACCGGGGTTCCGGCCGAACTCGCTACCTGGTCACCCCCAGTCGTACGACAGAGGCGAGACGACAGCCCCGGTTCCTAGCGTCAGACCCATGACGCAGACGACGCGCGACACCACGCTCCCCGGCGGCACCGACTCCGCGGGCGGCCCGTCGACCCGATGGGCGCCGGTCGCCGTGATGGCGCTGGCCTTGCTGATGGTCACCCTCGAACTGAGCCTGTCCTCCGTGACCTTGCCCGCCATCGGGTCCGAACTCGACGTGGGGACCGGCGCGACCCAGTGGGTCCTGCTCGCCTACGCCCTGCCGACGGCCGCCCTCGCGATCCCCGCGGGGCGGTGGACGGACCGCGTGGACCTGCGCGCCCTGTTCCTCTTCGCGGTCCCGGCGGTCGGCCTCAGCAGTGTCCTCGCCGCCGTCGCGCCGAACTTCCCGCTCCTCGTCGCCGCACGCGTCCTGCAGGGCGTGGCGAGCGCCCTGGTCGGCGCGCTCTACCTGCCGGTGGTCGCCGCGACGGTACGCCCCGACCAGCGCGGCCGCGCCATGGGCTACATCGCCACGATCATGCCGCTCGGCTCGATGGGCGGCTCCTCGCTCGGCGGGCTCGTCGCGGACGCGTACGGCTGGCGGCCGGTGATGCTGATGAAGATCCCGGTCCTGATCGTGGTGATCTGGCTCGGCGCGCGCTTCATCCCCTCGACCGGGCGGCAGGGGCTGACGCGGCCCGACCGTTCCCTGGTGGGCGACGGCCTGGTCCTGGGCGGTGCGTTGACCGCGTTCCTGGTGGGCTTCGACCGGATCGAGGCCGGGCAGCCCGTGGTCGCCGCGCTGTTCGGTGCGGCCGGCGCCGCGCTCGCGGCGTGCTGGACGCGGATGCGCTCGGCGGCCCCGGTGATCGGCCTCCTGCGGCGCGGGCCCATCGGCCTTCCGATGCTCGCCCTCCTGCTGACCGGCACCTTCGTGGGCCTGTCCTACTTCCTGCTGCCCTTCTACATCGCCGACGTCCTGGACCGGGGCGCCGCCATGACCGGCCTCGCGATGGTCTTCTTCATCGGCTCGGTGGCCCTCTGCTCGCCGTTCAGCGGCCGCCTCGCGGACCGGCTGCCCGGCAGATACCTGGGGGCGGGCGGACTGTTCCTGGTCATCGTCGGCCTGCTGAGCATGCTGACGCTGGGTCCCGGTGCGGGGCTGCTCGACATCGGCTGGCGGCTCGCCGTGATCGGCGTGGGACAGGCGCTGTTCGGTACGCCGGTGAACGCGTCGATCCTGGCCGCCACCCCGCCCGACATGGTGGGCACCAGTGGCGGCGCCGGCAACACGTTCCGCACCCTCGGTTTCACGCTCGGCCCCGCGATCGCCGCGCTGTCCTACGGCCTGGGCGGCGGGGGGTCGTCGGGCTTCCGTACGGGAGTTGTCGTGCTGGCACTGCTGCAGGCGGCGGGGGTGGTGGCGTTGCTGGCGTCGGAGGGCGGGCAGCGGAGCCGGGCGGACTGAGCCCGCCGCGGGCGCCTGTGCCCTCAAAGGAGCGCGAACTGGCCCCCCGGGCCCTCTTCGTGGTGGTCCAGGACGGATGCCGGGCGGCGGGCCGCGGCCGGTACGGGCAGGATGCCCGCCCTCCGCAGCCCCTCGGCGGTCGTCGCCGACGAGCTGCCGAGTGACTCCCGCAACTCCCGTTGCTGCGGCCCCAGTTCATGGAGCAACGCCAGCACGGTGATGAGTTCCAGGAGCTCCGACGTCCACGCCTGCGGCCACGTCGAGGGGCGGATCGCCTCCAGCGTGCCGGGCTCGGCCGGCTCCGTGCGGCGGGTGAACCACAGGTCGAGGACCCTGACCCCGCTCACCTCGTACTCCCATGCCTCCCGCGGCACCGGCGAGATGCGGCCCTCGTCCAGGAACAGCGCCTCCTCGTCGGCGTCGTAGGACAGTTCCGAGGGGCGGGCCGGCAGCGGCGCCCGTACGTAGGGCCTGCGTCCCCCGGGGAGCTTCGGCCGTGCCCCGTCGCCGCGCGCCTGCAGCCGCAGGACGCGGCGGCCGAGCTCCGTGCCCCGCGCCCACACCTCGGCGTCGGAGGTCAGCGGCACCCGGCAGCCGGCGGCCGACCCGTCGGCCACGGAAAGGGTCCAGGCGAGGAGCTCTCCGGCGTCGACGTCGTGCCCGAGCAGGTCGGAGAGATGCCCGAGCAGACCGGGCGCCACATTGGGCTCAAGCCCTCCGGGGCGGCGGAACAGCGGGCGGATCCTGCCGGGGCGCCCGGCGGGGGAGCGGCCGTCGGGCAGCACGGCCGACGCGAGTACGGCGGGCCCCGCGCAGCCGGCGACGTGCCCCTGCTCCACCAGGAACAGCTGGCCACCGCCCGCGACGCGCCACAACTCCGGCCGCGCGGCGTCGATGAGCCGGTGGTCCGGGATCAGCCACTGCTCGTCGAAGGGGCCGTGCAGGACGCGCACCGGCTCGGGGCAGCGGCCTGTCTCGCCTGCCAGCGGGCCCGTTCCTGCCTGGTGGCCGGGGAGTTGGGCGACCGAGGTGTGCAGGGTGCGCGAGCGCGACGGGCAGAGCAGCCGGGCACGCTCCGTGCCGTCCGCGCTGACGAACGCGTCCCAACGGGCCCTGAGGGATGCGGCGTCCGGCCCCATCGGCCACCCCCGGCCGGTCCTCAGGGGCGCGACGGACCACGGCATCAGGTCGGCGAGCAGCGGCGCTTCGTCGTGCGTCACGCCCGGCATCGTACGACGTCGGATGCGGGCGCCATCAGGTGGCGTCGAGGGTGACCGTGAAGGAGAAGCGGTCGCCGCGATAGTGGATGCGGGCCACGTCGAGGGCGCGGCCGTCCTCGTCGTACGTGATCCCCGTGTAGTGCAGGATCGGGCTGAGCAGCGGCACTTGGAGGAGGCGGGCCGTCTCCGGGTCGGCGAGCGTGGCCTCGACGGTGTCGGTGATCCTGCTGATCTTGACGCCCACCACGTCGCGCAGGACCTTCGTCATGGGCCAGCGCGCCAGATCGTCGAGCTCGACCCGCTCGGCCAGCTCGGGGCGGATGAAGTTATGGGCGTGATTGGTCGGTTCGCCCGTCTTCTCGTCGCTGCGCAGACGGTGGTACGTCGTCACCTCGGCGACATCGGGGAAGTACTCGGCGAGCTCGCCGGAGACCGGCGCCGTGCCGTGCGAAAGGAGTTCGGTGCTCATGCCCGACTGCTGGGCCACGATCGCGTCGACCGAGCCGAGCAGCCGGACGGGAGAGCCCCGCCGGACGCTCGGCTCGATGAACGTGCCGCGCCGCCGGTGCCGGGTGATCAGGCCCTCGTCCTCCAGCTCCTTGAGGGCCTGGCGCATGGTGAGGACGCTCACTCCGTAGTGCCCCGCCAGCTGCTCCTCGGTGGGCAGCCGCAGCGGGGCATCGGGTGTGCGGCCGAGTATCGAGGCGCGCAGGGACTGCGACACCTGATACCACAGCGGCAGCTTTCGATTCAGGACGATCGAGTCCGGGGCGAAGGCGGTCACGGTCTCTCCGGATCAGTACGGAATCAGAGCTGGATCAGCTACGGAAATGGCGCTCCAGACCTTGCCACACGTCGTCGTACCCGCGCTGCAGATGGGACGCCTGAGCTGCCTGTTCCGTCGCCGTCACCGGCCAGCGCGTCTCGAACATGAAGGCAAGGCCGTCGTCGATCTTCTGCGGCTTCAGCTCGGCGGCCGAGGCCTTGTCGAAGGTCTCGCGGTCGGGTCCGTGCGCCGACATCATGTTGTGCAGCGAGCCGCCGCCCGGCACGAAGCCCTCCGCCTTCGCGTCGTACGCGCCCTCGATGAGGCCCATGTACTCGCTCATCACGTTCCGGTGGAAGTACGGCGGCCGGAAGGTGTTCTCGCCCACCAGCCAGCGTGGCGCGAAGACGACGAAGTCGACGCCGGCGAGGCCCGGGGTGTCCGACGGCGAGGTGAGCACGGTGAAGATCGACGGGTCCGGGTGGTCGTAGCTGATCGAGCCGATCACATTGAAGCGGTGCAGGTCGTAGACGTACGGGACGTGATTGCCGTGCCAGGCGACCACGTCGAGCGGTGAGTGGTCGTAGGTCGCGCGCCACAGGTTGCCGCAGAACTTGTTCACCACCTCCACCGGGCGCTCGACAGCTGCGTCGCCTTCGTATGCGGCGACCGGCGCCCTGAAGTCCCGTGCGTTCGCCAGGCCGTTGGCGCCGATCGGGCCGAGGTCGGGGAGCTGGAAGGGCGCGCCGTAGTTCTCGCACACATACCCGCGCGCGCTCTCGTCGAGCAGCTCCACGCGGAAGCGGACGCCGCGCGGGATCAGCACGACCTCGCCGGGCTCCGCGTGCAGCAGCCCGAACTCGGTGCGCAGCAGCAGCCCGCCCTGCTCGGGCACGATCAGGAGCTCGCCGTCCGCGTCGCTGAACACCCGGTCCGTCATGGAGGAGTTGGCGTAGTAGAGGTGAATGCCCATGCCGGTGCGCTGTGTCGCGTCGCCGTTGCCGCCGAGCGTCCAGAGGCCCGCGAGGAAGTCCGTGCCGGGCGCCGGCTCGGGGAGCGGGTTCCAGCGCAGCCGGTTCGGGTCGGGCGCCGCTTCGGCGAAGGGCGCCGTACGGATCGCGCCGTTGTCGACGCGTGTGAACCGCGGATGCGCCGCGGAGGGGCGGATGCGGTAGAGCCACGAGCGCCGGTTGTGCGCGCGGGGCTCGGTGAAGGCCGTGCCGCTCAGCTGCTCCGCGTAAAGACCCAGCGGTGCGCGCTGCGGCGAGTTGCGGCCGTGCGGCAGGGCGCCCGGCACCGCCTCGGAGCTGTGTTCGTTGCCGAAGCCGGAGAGGTAGGCCAGCCCTTCGGCCGTCTTCCGTGCGTCGGTGGTGTGATCCCCGCTCATCATCGCTCCCTCGTCAACGATTCCTATAGGACACCGTAGGATTCGCGTTTTCCTTCCGCAAGAGGAAGCGCCGAATGTGAGCGGTGCTCTACTCTCCCGGGATGCCCCACCGGAACCCGCCCAAGGAACCGAGGCCGACAGGACCCCTGCGCCGCACCCCCGTGCAGCAACGCAGCGCGGAGCGCCTGACCCGGATCCTCGACGCCTGCGCCGACCTCCTGGACGAGGTCGGCTACGAAGGCCTCAGCACCCGCGCCGTCGCCCGGCGCGCGGACGTCCCGATCGGCTCCGTCTACCGCTTCTTCGGCAACAAACGGGCCATGGCCGACGCCCTGGCCCACCGCAACCTCGACCTGTACGGGGAGCGCGTCGCGGCCCGCGTCGCCGACGTCGATCGCGGCGACTGGCGCGGCGCCGTCGACGCGGCCTTCGACGAGTACCTCGCCATGAAGCGCACCGTCCCCGGCTTCGGCCTGGTCGACTTCGGCATCCCCTCGGCCCCCGACGCGATGCCCGACGCCAACTCCGACGTCGCCGAACGGGTGGCCGCGCTGCTCGCCGACCACCTCGACCGTCCGCTGGACGCACGGCTGCGCCGCACCGTGCTCGTCGGCGTCGAGGCGGTCGACGCGGTGCTCCAGCTCGCGTTCCGCGTCGACGCGTCGGGAGACCCGGCCCTCATCGACGAGACGCGGACGCTGCTGCACGCGTACTTCGCCGGATCCCTCGACGCGCCACCTCGCTGACTCGCCACCTCGTTGACCTGGAGTTTTGCGCTTATTGCTCGCGCGTCAACATCTTGTTAACGCTCAATTCCCGGCCCTAACGTCATCCGGACCGCCAGACCTGGTGGGAGTTCGATGGTGAACGTTAGGTAGCCCCCATGCTGACAATCCTCGGATTCGTCATGATCGCCACGTTCCTGGTGCTGATCATGATGAAGAAGATGTCGCCGATCGCGGCACTGGTGCTGATCCCCGCGCTCTTCTGCGTGTTCGTAGGAAAGGGAGCCCATCTCGGGGACTACGTCCTCGAAGGCGTCGGCAATCTGGCGCCCACGGCGGCCATGCTCATGTTCGCCATCGTGTACTTCGGCGTCATGATCGACGTCGGCCTCTTCGACCCGATCGTCCGGGCCATCCTGCGCTTCTGCAAGGCGGACCCGGTGCGCATCGTGGTCGGCACCGCGCTGCTCGCCGCGATCGTCTCGCTCGACGGCGACGGCTCGACGACCTTCATGATCACGGTCTCGGCGATGTATCCGCTCTACAAGCGCCTCAAGATGAGCCTCGTCGTCATGACGGGTGTCGCGGCCACCGCCAACGGCGTCATGAACACCCTGCCCTGGGGCGGCCCGACGGCCCGTGCCGCGACCGCGCTGAAGGTCGACGCGGCCGACATCTTCGTCCCGATGATCCCGGCGCTCGCCATGGGTCTGGTCGCGGTCTTCCTCCTCTCCTACGCACTGGGCCTGCGCGAGCGCAAGCGGCTCGGCATGCTCTCGCTTGACGAGGTCCTGGAGAAGGAGACCGCGAGCGAGACGGTTCTGGTGGGTACGGGTGGCGGCGCCGACGGACGTACGTCGCTCACGAAGAAGACCACCGGGGGAGCGGGTTCGGGAACGGACGCGGACACCGCCGACGCAGCCGACGAGGACGACGGCTTCCAGGGGCTCGACCCGAACCGCGCGACCCTGCGCCCCAAGCTCTACTGGTTCAACGCGGGCCTCACCGTCCTGCTCCTGACCGCCATGATCATGGAGTGGCTGCCGATCCCGGTCCTCTTCCTGCTCGGCGCCGCGCTCGCCCTGACGGTCAACTTCCCGCACATGCCCGACCAGAAGGCCCGCATCGCCGCCCACGCGGAGAACGTCCTCAACGTCACCGGCATGGTCTTCGCGGCCGCCGTCTTCACCGGCGTCCTGCAGGGAACCGGCATGGTCGACAGCATGGCCAAGTGGCTCGTCGACGCCATCCCCAGTGGCATGGGCCCGCACATGGGCCTGGTGACGGGTCTCCTCTCGCTCCCGCTCACCTACTTCATGTCGAACGACGGCTTCTACTTCGGTGTCCTGCCGGTGCTCGCCGAGGCCGGCCAGGCGCACGGAGTCGGCACCCTCGAAATCGCCCGCGCCTCGATCGCAGGTCAGGCCCTGCACATGTCGAGCCCGCTCGTGCCCGCCGTGTACGTCCTGGTCGGCATGGCCAAGGTCGAGTTCGGCGACCACACCAAGTTCACCGTCAAATGGGCCGTGCTCACCTCGCTGGTGGTGCTCGGCTCCGGAATCCTCTTCGGCATCATCTGATGCCATCGACACCGGGCCGTGCCTGGTTGCTGCGCCTCGTCATCGCCTTCAGCTTCGCGCAGGGGGCGGTGTCGATGGCGCGTCCGGCCGTCTCCTACCGGGCCCTGTCGCTTGGCGCCGACGAGCGGGCGATCGGCGTCATCGCCGGTGTCTACGCCCTGCTCCCGCTCTTCGCGGCCGTGCCGCTCGGCCGCAGGACCGACCACGGGCGGTGCGCGCCGCTCCTTCCGGTCGGCGTCGTGCTGATCTCCGGTGGGTGCGCGCTCAGCGGCACGGCGGGCTCGCTCGGCGCGCTGGCCGCCTGGAGCGGTGTGATGGGGCTCGGCCACCTCTGCTTCGTGATCGGCGCCCAGTCGATCGTCGCGCGGCAGTCCGCGCCCGACGAACAGGACCGCAACTTCGGGCACTTCACGATCGGCGCATCGCTGGGGCAGCTGATCGGGCCGGTCGCCGCGGGATCCCTCATCGGCGGGGACATGGGCCGCAGCAGTGCGCTCGCCCTGATCGTGTCGGGGGCGGTCGCCGCGGTCTCCCTCACCTCGCTGTGGCGCATCGAGCACGTCAGGCCGTCCGGCGGGGGCCCGAAGCGGGGCGAGAAGGTGCCGGTGCTCGGCATCCTGCGCACCCGGGGCGTGCCCGCGGGGATCTTCATCAGCCTCGCGGTGCTCTCCGCCACCGACATCCTCACGGCGTATCTGCCGGTGGTCGGCGAGCACCGGGGCATCGCGCCCGCCACGGTCGGGGTGCTGCTCTCGCTGCGGGCCGCAGCGACGATCGCCTGCAGGCTCGTCATGACGCCGCTGATCAGTCTCCTGGGCCGTACGACGCTGATCGTCGTGACGTGTGCGCTGGCCGCCCTGCTGTGTGCGGGGATCACGCTGCCGGTGCCGGTGTGGGGGCTCGCCGTGATGCTGGCCCTCCTCGGCTTCTGCCTCGGGGTCGGCCAGCCGCTGTCGATGACGACGGTGGTCCAGGCGGCCCCGGAGGGCGCCCGCTCGACCGCGCTCGCGCTGCGGCTGACGGGGAACCGGCTCGGGCAGGTGGCCGCGCCCGCGGGGGCGGGGCTGATTGCCGGGGTGGCGGGCGTCGCGGCGCCGTTCGTGACGCTGGGGGGACTGCTGCTGGTGGCGGCGGGGTTGGGGCTGAGGCGGGGCCCTGCGGGGCCTTCCCCAACCCCACCCCTTCCCGAAGCTGAGGGCTCTGCCCCTAGACCCCCGCTCCCCAGACGCCGGAGGGGCTGAACTACCCCGGCCCGGGTGTCGCGACGCGGAGCGTCTGTAGTGCTGTCGGCGCCGCCGAGCCGGGGCGAACGCGTGTGCCCGTGGTCGCCGATTGGGGTGGTGGCTGCGGGATCGAGGCACGTGCGTGCGGCCGTCGTACGTATGGTCCTTCGGAGGGCCGGGGATGCGATGGCGCTCGGTCGGGAACCGTGAGGGGTGGGCGAGATGGCGCAGGTGAGGGAGGCCGGGCATGCCCGGTACACCTACCGGCTGCGTGTGTCGTCCACCGCCCGCACAGCGCTGGCGGCGGAGTGGGACCGTTGCCGGTGGGTGTGGAACGAATGTGTCGCCAAGTCCAGGGCCGTACACCTGCACAACGCGGCCACCGGCCAGAAGGCCATGTGCGGCCCGGCTCAACTCCACAGGATGTTGACTGAGGCGCGCGCCCGTACGCCGTGGCTGCGCGCGGGGTCGTCGGTTGCCCAGCAGCAGGTCATCCGCGACTTCGGCCGATGCCGCGCCAAGGCGCACAGGGACATCAAGGAGCGGCTGCCGGTGGCACGCCGGGCG
Organism: Streptomyces sp. NPDC059037; assembly: GCF_042740015.1. Lineage (NCBI taxonomy): Bacteria > Bacillati > Actinomycetota > Actinomycetes > Kitasatosporales > Streptomycetaceae > Streptomyces > Streptomyces sp. NPDC059037. Next base: position 2,472 of record NZ_JBHYIG010000257.1, on the reverse strand, counting down.
GGCATGCCGAAGTGGAAGACCAAGCGTGAGGCCCTGCCGACCCTCAACTACACCCGGCCTGGTTTCCGGTTGAAGGACGGCCGTCTGCACTTGGCGGGCGGCATTGCCGTGGCGGTGGTGTGGTCGCGGGAGCTGCCCGCCGACCCGTCCTCGGTGCGCGTCTACCAGGACAGCCTGGGGCATTGGTACTGCTCGTTCGTCGTTCCCGCCCAGGTCCAGCCCCTGCCGGGGACCGGTGCGGTGATCGGTGTGGACTGGGGCGTGAAGGAGACCGCGACCACCACGTCCGACGCGTACGACCTGCCGCACGCCGAGTACGGCAAGAAGGCCAAGGAGAAGCTGGCCCGGTACGACCGGATGATGGCCCGCCGCAAACCGGAGAAGGGGCGGCCCGGATCGAAGGGCTACCGCGAGGCGAAGAAGCTGCGGGCCAAGGCGCACAAGAAGGTCGCCCGGCAGCGTGCGGACAGCGGCCGCAAGTGGGCCAAGAAGGTTGTCCGTGACCACGACGCCGTCGCCGTCGAGGACTTCCGTCCGAAGTTCCTCGCCAAGACCACGATGGCCCGCAAGGCCGCTGACGCCGCCATCGGCGCCACCAAGGCCGCACTGATCGAGATGGGTCGCAAGCACGGGCGGGACATCCGCCTCGTCCACCCCGCGCACACCACGATGGACTGCGCGCAGTGCGGAGCGAGAGCCAAGCACGTACTGCCGCTGGGGATGCGCACCTACACCTGCACCGCGTGCGGAGCCGCGTCCCCACGGGACAAGAACTCCGCACGCGTGATGCTCGTCCGGGCTGGTCTCAACCCGGCTGGTGCTGAGGGCGGAAGACCTCCTGGAGCGCTGCTCCAGGAGGCAGCCTGAGCCAGGAACCCCCTCCCTTCAAGGAGGGGAGGATTCAAGAGGGGGTCCTCCTCATAGGCGTCGGCAGTGTTCACACGTCGTAGAGCCGGAAGTCGTCGGCGAGGGCAGGAGGCCTGCGGGGGCAGGCGCCCCTGGTGTCGAAAAACTATCAGCGCTAGTTTGGTGCGCGGACGACTATCAGGAGGATGCGATGAAGGCCCACGACGGGATGTACATCGGCGGCGCCTGGCGCCCGGCCGCAGGCACGGACACGATCGAGGTCGTGAACCCGGCCGACGAGCAGGTCATCGACCGGGTGCCGGCCGGCACGGCACAGGACGTCGACGCCGCGGTGCGCGCCGCCCGCGACGCCTTCGCCGCCTGGTCCACGACACCGCCCGCCGAGCGTGCCGCGCTCATCGGGGCGCTGCGCGACCAACTGGTCGCCCGCAAGGACGAGATCGCCGAGACCGTGACGGCCGAACTCGGCGCCCCGCTCCCGTTCTCGCAGATGGTGCACGCCGGGGTGCCGATCCTGGTCGCGGGCTCGTACGCGGATCTCGCCGCGACGTACTCCTTCGAGGAGAAGATCGGCAACTCCACCGTCTACCTCGAACCGGTCGGCGTGGTCGGCGCGATCACCCCCTGGAACTACCCCCTCCACCAGATCGTCAACAAGGTCGCCCCCGCGCTCGCCGCGGGCTGCACCGTCGTCCTCAAGCCCGCCGAGGACACCCCGCTCACCGCCCAGCTCTTCGCCGAGGCCGCGCACGAGGCGGGCATCCCCGCCGGAGTCTTCAACCTCGTCACCGGCCTCGGCCCGGTCGCGGGCCAGGCGCTCGCCGAGCACGAGGGCGTCGACCTGGTCTCCTTCACCGGCTCCACCGCCGTCGGCAAGCAGATCGGCGCCACCGCGGGCGCCGCGGTCAAGCGCGTCGCCCTGGAACTCGGCGGCAAGTCCGCGAACGTCATCCTGCCGAGCGCGGACCTCGCCAAGGCGGTGAACGTCGGCGTCGCCAACGTCATGTCCAACTCCGGCCAGACGTGCAGCGCGTGGACCCGCATGCTGGTGGACTCCGCGCGCTACGACGAGGCCGTGGAGCTCGCCGCGGCGGCCGCCGCCAAGTACGGCTCGCGCATCGGCCCCGTCGTCAACGCCAAGCAGCAGGCGCGGGTGCGGGGTTACATCGAGAAGGGCGTGGAGGAGGGTGCGCGCGTGGTGGCGGGCGGCGCCGAATCCCCGGCCGGCCAGGGCTATTTCATCCAGCCCACCGTCTTCGCCGACGTCACCCCCGAGATGACCATCGCCCAGGAGGAGATCTTCGGTCCGGTCGTCTCGATCATCCGGTACGAGGACGAGGACGACGCCCTGCGCATCGCCAACGGCACCGTGTACGGGCTCGCGGGCGCGGTCTGGGCGGCCGACGACGCGGAGGCGGTCGCCTTCGCCCGCCGCATGGACACCGGCCAGGTCGACATCAACGGCGGCAGCTTCAACCCCCAGGCGCCGTTCGGCGGTTACAAGCAGTCGGGGGTCGGCCGCGAGCTGGGCCCGCACGGCCTGACGGAGTACCTGCAGACCAAGTCCCTCCAGTTCTGAGCTCTGAGCTCTGAGCTCTGAGCTCC
>NZ_JBHYIG010000256.1:3110-14353 GCF_042740015.1 Streptomyces sp. NPDC059037 | reverse complement strand
CCTCCAAGGAGAGGCGCAGTCCGGGCCGCCGCGCCGTTCGGCCCTCGCCGACCTCACGGACGACTGGCTGACCGGGCTCTTCACGGCCGCGGGCGCGCCGAAGGGGACGTCCCTGGTCGCGGTGGGGGGCTACGGCCGTGGCGAGCTCTCGCCGCGCAGCGATCTCGATCTGCTGCTCCTGCACGACGGCAGCGCGGACGCCGGCGAGGTGGCGTCCCTCGCGGACCGCATCTGGTACCCCGTCTGGGACCTCGGGCTCGCGCTCGATCACTCCGTGCGTACGCCGGTGGAGGCCCGCAAGACCGCGGGCGATGACCTGAAGGTGCAGCTGGGGCTGCTCGACGCGCGGCACATCGCGGGTGACCTGGGTCTGACGGCCGGCCTTCGCACGGCCGTGCTCGCCGACTGGCGCAACCTCGCGCCCAAGCGGCTGCCGGACCTGCGCGAGCTGTGCGAGGAACGGGCCGAGCGGCAGGGGGAGTTGAGCTATCTCCTGGAGCCGGACCTGAAGGAGGCCAGGGGTGGCCTGCGTGACGCGACCGCGCTGCGGGCCGTCGCCGCGTCGTGGCTGGCGGACGCGCCTCGGGAAGGTCTCGCCGACGCGCGGCGGCGGCTGCTCGACGTGCGGGACGCGCTGCATCTGACCACGGGGCGGGCCACGGACCGGCTCGCCCTGCAGGAGCAGGACCAAGTCGCCGCGGAACTGGGCCTGTTGGACGCCGACACCTTGCTCCGACAGGTGTACGAGGCCGCGCGCACCGTTTCGTACGCCAGTGATGTGACGTGGCGCGAGGTGGGGCGCGTGCTGCGGTCCCGGTCCGTGCGGCCGCGGCTGCGGGCCATGCTCGGGGGCGGCAAGGGGGCGGCGGCCGCCGAGCGGTCACCGCTCGCCGAGGGGGTCGTCGAGCAGGACGGGGAGGTCGTCCTCGCGCGGGCCGCCCGGCCCGAGCGTGACCCGGTGCTTCCGCTGCGGGCGGCGGCGGCCGCGGCGCAGGCCGGGCTGCCCTTGTCGCTGCACGCGGTGCGCAGGATGGCCGCCACGGTGCGGCCGCTGCCGACGCCGTGGCCCGCGGAGGCGCGGGAGCAGCTGGTGACGCTCCTCGGTGCGGGGCGGCCGACCGTCGAGGTGTGGGAGGCGCTGGAGGCCGAGGGGCTGATCACGCGGCTGCTTCCGGACTGGGAGCGGGTGCGGTGCAGGCCGCAGCGGAACGCCGTGCACACGTGGACCGTCGACCGGCATCTGGTGGAGACCGCCGTGCGGGCCGCCGATCTGACGCGGCGGGTGGGGCGGCCCGACCTGCTGCTTGTCGCGGGCCTGCTGCACGACATCGGCAAGGGGTGGCCGGGGGACCACTCGGTGGCCGGGGAGATCATCGCCCGGGATGTCGCCGCCCGCATCGGGTTCGACCGGGCGGACGTGGCGGTGCTCGCGACGCTGGTGCGGCATCACCTGCTCCTTGTCGAGACGGCCACGCGGCGGGACCTCGACGATCCGGCGACTGTGCGTTCGGTGGCCGAGGCGGTCGGCTCGACGGGGACTCTGGAGCTGCTGCACGCGCTGACCGAGGCGGACGCGCTGGCCACGGGGCCCGCGGCCTGGTCGGCGTGGCGGGGGTCGCTCGTCACCGACCTGGTGAAGCGGGTCGCCGGGGTCCTCTCGGGGGACGAGCCCGCGGGGGCGCCGGCCGAGGACGCGGCGCCCACGGCCGAGCAGGAGCGGCTCGCGGTGGAGGCGTTCCGTACGGGTGGGCCCGTGCTGTCGCTGCGGGCGCAGACCGAGGGAGAGTCGGCCGAGCCGGGGGGTGATCCGGAGCCGCTGGGGGTGGAGCTCGTCATCGCGGTGCCGGAGCAGGCCGGGGTGCTGCCCGCCGTCGCGGGAGTGCTCGCCATGCACCGGCTCGCGGTGCGGACCGCGGAGTTCCGCGCGGTGGGTCTGCCGACCGGGGGCGAGGACTCCGTGCTCCTGCTGAACTGGCGGGTCGCGGCGGAGTACGGGTCCCTGCCGCAGGCGGCACGGCTGCGGGCGGACCTCGTGCGGGCGCTCGACGGCTCCCTGGACATCGCGGGCCGCCTCGCCGAGCGGGACGCGGCGTATCCGCGGCGGCGCGGCACGGTGGCTCCGCCGCCCCGGGTGACGGTGGCGTCGGCCGGGTCGCGGCTCGCCACGGTCATCGAGGTACGGGCCCAGGACGCGCCGGGCCTGCTGCACCGGATCGGGCGGGCGCTGGAGTCCGCCGGGGTGGTGGTGCGCAGTGCGCATGTGTCGACGCTGGGGGCGAACGCGGTGGACGCGTTCTACGTCACCGGCGGCGAGGGGGAGCGGACGCGGGCGCCGCTGACGGGGGAGAGGGCAGCTGGGGTGGCCCGAGCGGTGGAGGAGGCGCTACGAGGCTAGGGCCGGCGGGGCCGCCTCTTCGCCCCCCGATGCGGGGTGATCGGGCGGGTGGCGGGAAAGGCCTGTTCGGCAACCAGCGTCCCGGCACGGGCATGAACGTACCCTCGGGGCGCCCGGAATAGGGGCAAAAGCGTAGAGCCGCAACCGCGCCGCAGGCCCCCGCGCCCAGCAGATACCCTGGAGGGCGACCTGTCCCCTTCGACCCGAGGATTCGCGACCGCCGTGTTCGATACTCTCTCCGACCGCCTCGCAGCGACATTCAAGAACCTCCGGGGCAAGGGCCGCCTGTCCGAGGCGGACATCGACGCCACGGCCCGCGAGATCCGCATCGCCCTGCTCGAGGCGGATGTCGCGCTGCCCGTCGTCCGTGCCTTCATCAAGCAGGTCAAGGAGCGTGCCGCCGGAGCCGAGGTCTCCCAGGCGCTCAACCCCGCCCAGCAGGTCATCAAGATCGTCAATGAGGAGCTCATTGGCATCCTGGGTGGCGAGACGCGACGCCTGCGGTTCGCCAAGAACCCGCCCACGGTGATCATGCTCGCGGGTCTGCAGGGTGCCGGTAAGACCACCCTCGCCGGAAAGCTCGGCCTCTGGCTGAAGAGCCAGGGCCACTCCCCGCTGCTCGTCGCCTGTGACCTGCAGCGGCCCAACGCCGTGAACCAGCTCTCCGTCGTCGCCGAGCGCGCCGGGGTCGGCGTCTACGCGCCCCAGCCGGGCAACGGCGTGGGCGACCCGGTCCAGGTCGCCAAGGACTCCGTCGAGTTCGCCAGGTCCAAGCAGTACGACGTGGTCATCGTCGACACCGCGGGACGCCTCGGCATCGACCAGGAGCTGATGGAGCAGGCCGCGGACATCCGCGACGCCGTCAGCCCCGACGAGGTCCTCTTCGTCGTCGACGCGATGATCGGCCAGGACGCCGTCAACACGGCGGAGGCCTTCCGTGACGGCGTCGGCTTCGACGGCGTCGTGCTCTCGAAGCTCGACGGTGACGCCCGTGGTGGTGCCGCCCTTTCGATCGCGCAGGTCACCGGGCGCCAGATCATGTTCGCCTCGAACGGCGAGAAGCTGGACGACTTCGACGCGTTCCACCCGGACCGCATGGCGTCCCGCATCCTCGGCATGGGCGACATGCTCACGCTCATCGAGAAGGCCGAGCAGACCTTCTCGCAGCAAGAGGCCGAGAAGATGGCCTCCAAGCTGGCGAGCAGCAAGGGCAAGGACTTCACGCTCGACGACTTCCTGGCCCAGATGGAGCAGGTCCGGAAGATGGGCAGCATCAGCAAGCTGCTCGGCATGATGCCCGGCATGGGGCAGATCAAGGACCAGATCAACAATCTGGACGAGCGGGACGTCGACCGGACCGCCGCGATCATCAAGTCCATGACGCCCGCCGAGCGGCAGGACGCGACGATCATCAACGGCTCGCGCCGTGCCCGTATCGCCAAGGGTTCCGGCGTCGAGGTCAGCGCGGTCAAGAACCTGGTCGAGCGGTTCTTCGAGGCCCGCAAAATGATGTCGCGGATGGCCCAGGGCGGCGGCATGCCGGGTATGCCCGGGATGCCGGGCATGGGTGGCGGCCCCGGCAAGCAGAAGAAGAAGCAGAAGCAGGCCAAGGGCAAGCAGCGCTCCGGCAACCCGATGAAGCGCAAGCAGCAGGAGCTGGAGGACGCGGCCCGGCGCGAGCAGGCGGCGCAGGAAGGCGGCGCCTTCGGTCTCCCCGCGGGGCAGCAGGGCAAGGACTTCGAGCTTCCCGACGAGTTCAAGAAGTTCATGGGCTGACGCCTCGTATGTCGTACGCCGCCTGAGGCGCCCCGCTTCGGAGAGGGGCGCCTCAGGCGTTTTCGGAGCGAGTGCCCAGCAGGTGTTTGTGTCGTAACGTCCGGATATGAGCAACCCTGTGCCGCCGCGCCGGGCGCCCGACAAGCCCTGGCGCTCCGAGGGCGCGCCCCCGCCCGAGCCCAAGCCGCCGCCCAAGAAGAAGATGCCGGGCGGCTGGGGCGGGCTCATCCTCACCGCGCTCATCGTCTATCTCATCGCCAACCTCGTCCTCTCCTTCTTCAACGAGGGCGACGAGCCGACGATCTCGTACACGGAATTCAGCAAGCAGGTCGACTCCGGGAACGTCACGAAGATCTACGCCAAGGGCGACGCGATCCAGGGGCAGCTCAAGAAGGAGCAGGAGAAGCCGGGTGACGAGAAGGGGAAGTACACCAAGTTCACCACCCAGCGGCCCGCCTTCGCCGACGACAAGCTCTGGGACGAGCTGACCGAGCACGACGTCACCGTCACCGCCGAGCCCGTCGTCCAGGAGCGCAGCTTCCTCGCGAACCTGCTCATCTCGCTCGCCCCGATGCTGCTGCTCGTCGTCCTGTGGATCTTCATCGCGCGGCGCATGCGCTCCGGGATGGGCGGCGCGGGCGGCATGCTCGGGCGCAAGGCGCCGCCGAAGCCGGTGGAGCTCGAACCCGGCGAGCAGCGCACCACCTTCGAGGACGTGGCGGGCATCGACGAGGTCGAGGGCGAGCTCAGCGATGTCGTCGACTTCCTGAAGAACCCCGAGGCCTATCGCTCCATGGGCGCGAAGATGCCGCGCGGCGTGCTGCTCTCGGGTCTTCCGGGCACCGGCAAGACGCTCCTCGCGCGGGCCGTGGCCGGTGAGGCGGGGGTGCCCTTCTTCTCGGCGTCCGCCTCGGAGTTCATCGAGATGATCGTGGGCGTCGGCGCCTCGCGGGTACGCGAACTCTTCGCCGAGGCCAGGAAGGTCGCGCCGTCCATCATCTTCATCGACGAGATCGACACCATCGGGCGGGCGCGCGGCGGCGGCAGCGGCATGGGCGGTCACGACGAGCGCGAGCAGACGCTGAACCAGATCCTCACCGAGATGGATGGTTTCTCGGGCTCCGAGGGCGTGATCGTCCTCGCGGCCACCAACCGTGCCGACATCCTCGACCCCGCCCTGACCCGGCCGGGCCGCTTCGACCGGGTCGTCACAGTCAGCCCGCCCGACCGCGGCGGCCGCGAGGCCATCCTCAAGATCCACACGCGTGAGATCCCGCTCGCGGACGACGCCGACCTGGCCCAAGTCGCCCGTACGACACCGGGGATGACCGGCGCGGAACTCGCCAACCTCGCCAACGAAGCGGCGCTACTCGCCGTCAAGCGCAAGCAGAAGCAGGTCACCCAGTCCGACCTCTCCGAGGCCCTGGAGAAGGTGCAGCTCGGCGCCGAGCGGCCGCTGGTCATGCCCGACGAGGAGCGGCGGCGCACGGCGTACCACGAGAGCGGCCACGCGCTCCTGGGCATGCTGCAGCCGGGCGCCGACCCGGTACGGAAGATCACGATCGTGCCCCGGGGACGCGCCCTCGGCGTCACCCTGTCGACCCCGGACGCCGACAAGTACGCGTACACGGAGGAGTATCTGCGCGGCCGTATCGTGGGCGCGCTGGGCGGCATGGCGGCCGAGTACGTCGTCTTCGGTGTCATCACGACGGGCGCCGAGAGCGACCTCGAGCAGGTCACCAACATCGCCCGCGGCATGGTCGCCCGCTGGGGCATGAGCGAGCGCGTGGGGCGTCTTTCGGCCCTGCCGAACGACAGCCAGCAGCCCTACGGGCTCGCGGCGGCCCCGGGCACCCTCGACGTGATCGACCACGAGATGCGCCGCATCGTCGACGAGTGCTACGAGAGCGCGTGCCGCCAACTCCGGGACCACCGCGACCAGCTGGACGCCCTTGCCGAGGCGCTGCTCGCGAACGAGACCCTGGAGGAGGCGGCCGCCTACCGGGTCGCCGGCATCACACGGCTCACCAAGGACGCCGACTAGGCGGCCGGTTCGGTGGCGAAGCGGGACCCGAGCTCTCCCCGGAGATGCCCCGGGGGGAGCTTCCTGCCGTACAGGACCAGCAGCAGGTCCTGCGCGGCGCCGGTCAGCGGTGTGCCGCTGCCGTAGCTCCAGTCGAGGTCGTCGGCGCGCAGTTGGACCCCGCCGACGTCCGCCCCGAAGAACTTGGTGCTCTTGGGCGTGACCTTCTTAAGAAGGATGCGTACGCGGTCCAGGGGAACCCTGCGGTCGAGCCCCAGGGCGACCGAGATGTCGAGGCCGTGGACCACGTCGTGCCCCAGCGCCCCCTCGATCCCGGCGGTGGGCGGCTGCCAGGGGTGCTCCGCGTTGTCCCGGAGGAACGCGGCGAGCTCCCTGGGGGAGAAGGCGGTGGCGTCCTTGCGGGCGCAGCGGTCGGTCATCTGGTGCAGGCTGCCGCGCGCCTTGACGAGCTCGGCCAGGGCCCTGGGGAGCGAGTACCGGAAGCCCAGCGACATGTGCGCCGCGACCTCCCGCACCCGCCACCCCGCGCACAGGGTCGGCGCGTCCCACTGCGGTGACGGCAGGCCGTCGAGCAGGTCGGCGAGGTCTCGGCGTTCGTCGGCGATGGCGGTTCTGATGTCCACGCCTCCAGGGTCGCCAGCGCTCTGCCATAAGTCCAAGAGCTGGATCTTCTCGTGGCTAGCATGCTCAGTTATGGAACTCCGGCAGCTGCAGTACTTCGTGACCGTGGTCGAGGAGGCCAACTTCACCCGCGCCGCGGCCCGTCTGCATCTGGCTCAGCCGGGGGTGAGCGCCCAGATCCGGCAACTGGAACGGGAGCTCGGGCAGCCCCTCCTGGACCGCTCGGGACGGTCGGTGACCCTCACGGAGGTGGGGGCGGCCGTCCTGCCCTACGCGCGGGCCGCGCTCGCCGCCGCCGATGGGATGCGGCACACCGCGGACGCGTTCACCGGACTGCTGCGCGGCCAGGTCACCCTCGGCCTCGTGTCCGGCGCGGCCACCCACGAGTTCGACGTGGTCTCCGTGCTCGCCGACTTCCACGACGCCCACCCGGATGTCGAGATCGCCCTCACCGAGGACACATCGGACCGGATGCTCGCCGCGCTGCGCCGCGGGGAACTCGACATCGCCCTGCTGGGCCTCGCGGACGAGGAGCCGCCGCCGGGCGTCTCCCTCCGGCTCGTGATCGACGAACCCCTGGTCGCCGTCGTGCTCCCGGGCGACCCGCTGCTCACCCCCGCGGGCCGTACGACCGTTCCGCTGGCGGAGCTCCGGGACCGACCGCTGATCAGCCTGCCGCGGGGGACCGGTCTGCGCGGGGTGCTCGACCGCGCCTGCGCACAGGCCGGCGTGCGGCCCCGCATCGCCTTCGAGGCGGCGGCGCCGCAGGTGCTCGTCCAACTCGTCGTCCGCGGCCTCGGGGTGGCCGTGCTTCCGGCGCTCGAACCCCGTACGGCGGCCGCGTACGGGCTGCGCACCCTGGAGATCACGGATCCGCGGCCGCGTGGCCGGATCGCGCTGGCCTGGCGCACGGACGGGCCTGCGGGCCCTGCGGCCAGGGCCCTCCTGGAGCGGCTCCAGGACGCTCTGGGCTAGGGCGTACGCGCGATCAGGTACCGGAACACGTTGGGCATCCACACCGTCCCGTCCCGCCGCTGATGCGGATGCAGCGCCTCCGTCACCTCCTTCTCGACCTGCGCCTGATCCGTCGCGCCCACCGCCGCGTCGAACAGGCCCGTCGAAAGGAGGCCCCGGACCGCGCTCTCGGTGTCCGCGTACCCGAAGGGGCACGCGACCCGGCCCGACCCGTCCGGCTTGAGCCCGGCCCGCTGGGCCACCTCCTCCAGGTCGTCCCGGAGCGCGGGGCGCCAACTCCCCGTACTACGAAGAGGGTCGGCGAGCTTGGTCGCCACCTTCAGTACCGAAGAGGTCGTGCAGCGCTCCGGCGGACCCCAGCCGGCGAGCACCACGGGCGTGCCGCGCCCGGCGAGCGGTGCGGCGGCCTCCAGCAGGGCGGAGAGGCCCTCGGAATCGCCCGCCATGCAGCCGATCGGCTGGAACGCGGTCATCAGGTTGTACGCGGGCACGTCCGGCCCCGCCACGTCGGCGGGGCCACCCTCGACGAGACGGGTGTCGCCGCGCGGGCGTGTGCCCAAGGCCGCGTCGGGCAGCAGGCGTTCGCGCGCGAGGGCGAGCCGCTCGGGCGCGGACGGGTCGACACCGGTGACGGCCGCGCCGCGTGAGGCGGCCATCAGGAGGGCGAGTCCGGAGCCGCAGCCGAGGCCGAGAAGCCGGGTCGCGCCGCCCACTTCGAGTCGTTCGTACACCGCTTCATAGAGCGGAACCAGCATCCGTTCCTGGATCTCCGCCCAGTCACGCGCGCGTGCGCGCCGGTCCACGCGGGGGGTCGTGCCCGCGCGGGGACGGCGCGGCTGCGCGAGTGTAGGTGTCATCGAAAGCGCCCCAATCCGCCGAGAGTTACTGGAGTGTCGTATTCCAACGGTTCGTCCGCCCCCGTGCAGTGCGCTCGCACTCCCCCCGTATGCCAGAGAACTCCGCATCCGTCGTGGCGTCCAGGGGTTGTGTGGCAATGCTTGCGTGCCACCGTTGTGCGCCCCCTGGAGCCGTAAATTCCGCACCCTGCGGGAGCCTCCGCCGTACCATGCGCGCCATGGCCAAAGCACCCGTTCTCACGCCCCGGGCGGAAGACTTTCCGCGCTGGTACCAGGATCTGATCAACAAGGCCGAGCTGGCCGACAACGGGCCGGTGCGCGGCACCATGGTGATCCGACCGTACGGCTACGGCCTGTGGGAGCGGATGCAGCAGGACATGGACGCCCGCATCAAGGAGACGGGCACCCAGAACGCGTACTTCCCGCTCTTCATCCCCCAGTCGTATCTGACCCGGGAGGCCGAGCACGTCGAAGGCTTCGCCCCCGAACTGGCCGTCGTCACGCACGGCGGCGGCAAGGAGCTGGAGGAGCCGGTCGTCGTCCGCCCCACCTCCGAGACGATCGTCAACGAGTACTTCTCCAAGTGGGTGCAGAGCTACCGCGACCTGCCGCTGTTGATCAACCAGTGGGCGAACGTGGTCCGTTGGGAGCTGCGGCCCCGCCTCTTCCTGCGCACGTCGGAGTTCCTCTGGCAGGAGGGCCACACCGCCCACGCGACACGGGAGGAAGCACGCGACTTCGCCGCCCGCATCCACGAGCACGTCTACGGGGACTTCATGCGCGAGGTCCTGGCGATGGACTTCGTCCTGGGCCGCAAGACCGCCCAGGAGCGCTTCGCGGGCGCCATCAACACGCTCACCCTCGAAGGCATGATGGGCGACGGGAAGGCCCTCCAGCTCGGCACGAGCCATGAGCTCGGCCAGAACTTCGCCAAGGCCTTCCACACCCAGTACCTGTCCAAGGAAGGCAAGCAGGAGCTCGTCTGGCAGACCTCCTGGGGCAGTACGACACGGATGGTCGGCGCCCTGGTGATGATGCACGGCGACGACAACGGCCTGCGCGTGCCGCCCCGCCTCGCGCCCGTCCAGGTCGTCGTCCTCGCCATCAAGGGCGACGAGGCGGTGCTCGCGAAGGTCCGCGAGATCGGCGACCGCCTCAAGGCGGCGGGCGTACGCGTCCAGGTCGACGACCGCACGGACACGCCCTTCGGGCGCCGTGCCGTCGACTGGGAGCTCAAGGGGGTGCCGGTCCGCGTCGAGGTCGGCCCGCGCGACCTGGAGAACGGCACGGCGATGGTGGCCCGGCGCATCCCGGGCGGCAAGGCGCCGGTCGCGATCGACTCCCTGGCCGCGCTGCTGCCCACCGTCCTCGAAGAGGACCAGAAGCTGCTCCTGGCACAGGCCCGCGAGCGCCGCGCGTCCCGCACCTCGGACGTCACCACCGTCGACCAGGCAGTGGAGGCCGCTGCCGCCGGCGGCTGGGCCCGCATCCCGTGGGCCGCGCTGGGGCCGCAGGGCGAGGCAGCGCTCGCCGAGCACTCCGTCTCCGTACGGTGTCTGGTCGCGGAGGACGGGTCGGTGCCGGACGCCGATGACGCGCCCGGTAACGTCGCTGTCGTGGCCCGCGCCTACTGAGTGCGCGATTCCGGCCCGCACGCCTCTTCAGGCGACACGGGCCCCACGGGAGCCGGTAGGACGTACGCGCTACTACGTACCGGCTTGGTGTGAGCTGCGAGGCTTCTCCGCAGATCAGCGCACCCGCCCTCGTCCGGACGCATCAATGGCAACTGACGGGTACGTGCAAATTATTTGGGATGCCCCGGAATGGAACCCCTGGGCACCCCGGCTCGTTGTTCACGACGTGAGCACGACACCACCTGTTCTCGCCGCAGAGCTGGCACAGGCGTGGGCCGACATTCAGCGGCACCACCCCGAGCTGCCAGACCTTGCCGCGCCCGAATCCCTGATCGGAGAATCGTCGTCCGCCTGCGGCGCCGAGCTCTCCTTCGAGCGACTGCTCCATGAGGCAGTCCATGGCATCGCCGCCTCACGCGGCGTACGCGACACCTCACGCGCGGGCCGCTATCACAACCGCAGATTCCTCGCGATCGCCGAGGAGCTGGGCCTCGACCACCCCGAGGAGCCGCACCCGAGCAGCGGCTTCTCACTGGTCACGCTCAACCCCGAGGCGCGCAAGCGCTACCGCCCGACGATCGAGCGCCTGCAGCGTGCCCTCAAGGCGCACACCGCGGCGACGGCCGCCGACACGGCGCGCAGCTTCCGGGGCCCGGCCGCCCGGCACGGCTCCTCCGGAGGCGGAGTCCGCGTCAAGGCGGTCTGCGACTGCGGGCGCAACGTACGCGTGGTCCCGTCGGTGCTCGCCCAGGCGCCCATCGTCTGCGGCGGCTGCGGCAAGCCCTTCCGCATCCCGGAAGTGGTCGGCGCCGCCGCCGGCTGACGCGGCTGAGCTGGACCGGGGCGGGGGCCCCAGGGGGGGGCGCGCGGGGGGGGGTTGCTCACAAGCTAGGTTCTGTCGGCCCCCGCCAAATGAACCCCACCCCACCCGCGGTCCGCGC
>NZ_JBHYIG010000256.1:0-3100 GCF_042740015.1 Streptomyces sp. NPDC059037 | reverse complement strand
GGGGCGGCGCCACCCCCTTCCGCACCCCGGATGGGGGCGGCGCGGCCGCGGGCTGCCGGGGCTGAGCTGGACGGGCAGGGCCGACATGTTTCGGCCGTCCCGGAGGCGTATGGCACAATGGCTAGCTGTACTCGACAGCCGCATAGGAACCCTCTCGCCTCCGGCTGACGCGTCCATCGGGCACCCCGAGTACCGCAACCCCACGTGGCATCTCGTTGTGCCCAACCACGTCAAGACCAGGAGACACCACTCCAGTGGCAGTCAAGATCAAGCTGAAGCGTCTGGGCAAGATCCGTTCGCCTCACTACCGCATCGTCGTCGCCGACTCCCGTACCCGCCGTGACGGCCGGGCCATCGAGGAGATCGGCCTGTACCACCCGGTGCAGAACCCCTCGCGCATCGAGGTCGACTCGGAGCGCGCGCAGTACTGGCTCTCCGTCGGCGCTCAGCCGACCGAGCCGGTCATGGCGATCCTGAAGCTCACCGGTGACTGGCAGAAGCACAAGGGCCTGCCGGCCCCGGCGCCGCTGCTCGTCGCCGAGCCCAAGGACAAGCGCGCCGCGTTCGAGGCCTTCACCAAGGGCCTTGAGGGCGACGACGCCAAGGGTGAGGCCATCACCCAGAAGGCCAAGAAGGCTGACAAGAAGGCGGACGAGGCCGAGAAGGCCGCGTCCACCGAGTCGACCGAGGCCTGAGCATGCTCGAGGAGGCTCTCGAGCACCTCGTGAAGGGCATCGTCGACAACCCCGACGACGTGCAGGTCGCCTCGCGCAACCTGCGCCGTGGGCGCGTTCTGGAGGTCCGGGTGCACCCCGACGACCTCGGCAAGGTGATCGGCCGTAACGGCCGCACCGCGCGGGCTCTGCGGACCGTCGTGGGCGCCATCGGCGGCCGCGGTGTCCGCGTCGACCTCGTCGACGTGGACCAGGTTCACTGAACCGCACGCAGTACCGGCACGGGCCGGGGAGGGCTTCTGGGCCTTCCCCGGCCCGTAGTCGTTGGTAGCCGCCGACGGAGGAACGCCGTGGGCACATGACAGGAGAGAGAGCAGTGCAGCTGGTAGTCGCGCGGATCGGCCGCGCCCACGGCATCAAGGGTGAGGTCACCGTCGAGGTGCGCACGGACGAGCCGGAACTGCGGCTCGGCCCCGGCGCCGTCCTGGCCACCGACCCCGCTTCCACGGGGCCGCTGACCATCGAGACCGGCCGGGTGCACAGCGGCCGTCTGCTGCTGCGCTTCGAGGGCGTACGCGACCGCACGGGCGCCGAGGCGCTGCGCAACACCCTGCTGATCGCCGAGGTCGATCCGGAAGAGCTTCCGGAAGACGAGGACGAGTACTACGACCACCAGCTGATGGACCTCGACATCGTCACCAAGGACGGGCTCGAGGTCGGCCGGATCACCGAGATCTCGCACCTGCCCTCGCAGGACCTCTTCATCGTCGAGCGGCCCGACGGCAGCGAGGTGATGATCCCCTTCGTGGAGGAGATCGTCACCGAGATCGACCTGGAGGAGCAGCGGGCGATCATCGACCCGCCGCCCGGCCTGATCGACGACCGCGCGGAGATCGTCTCCACGCGCGACGCCGAGGCCGCCCCGGAGGAAGACGCCTGATGCGGCTCGACGTCGTCACGATCTTCCCCGAGTACCTGGAACCCCTGAACGTCTCCCTCGTCGGCAAGGCACGCGCGCGTGGACAGCTCGACGTGAACGTGCACGACCTCAGGGAGTGGACGTACGACCGGCACAACACGGTCGACGACACCCCCTACGGCGGCGGCCCCGGCATGGTCATGAAGACCGAGCCCTGGGGCGCGGCCCTCGACGACGCGCTCGCCGACGGGTACGAGGCGGGGGCCCACGGCCCCGTCCTGGTCGTCCCCACGCCCAGCGGACGCCCCTTCACCCAGGAGCTGGCCGTCGAGCTCTCCGAGCGGCCCTGGCTGGTCTTCACGCCCGCGCGCTACGAGGGCATCGACCGCCGCGTCATCGACGAGTACGCGACCCGGATGCCCGTCTACGAGGTGTCGATCGGCGACTACGTCCTCGCCGGCGGCGAGGCGGCCGTCCTGGTCGTCACCGAGGCCGTGGCCCGGCTCCTGCCCGGCGTCCTGGGCAACGCCGAGTCCCACCGCGACGACTCCTTCGCCCCCGGCGCGATGGCGAACCTCCTCGAAGGGCCCGTCTACACGAAGCCCCCCGAGTGGCGCGGCCAGGGCATTCCGGACGTGCTGCTCAGCGGCCACCACGGCAAGATCGCGCGCTGGCGCAGGGACGAGGCGCTGCGCCGCACGACCCGCAACAGGCCCGATCTGATCGAGCGTTGCGACCCCGCGGCCTTCGACAAGAAGGACCGCGAAATGCTCAGCATCCTGGGCTGGCGGCCCGGTTCCGACGGCCGATTTGGGCGACACCCCGACGCCGTGGAAGAATAGGCCGCTGCTGTACGTCCAGCGTGCGCCCCTGCCACAGGGGGAACGACGCTCGCCCGACGCGATCAGCTATCGAATCCTCATCACGAATCTCCCGCTGATGACCTGTGGCATCAGTGAAGAAAGCAGACGATCATGGCTAACCTGCTCGACTCCGTCGACAGCGCTTCGCTGCGCACCGACGTCCCGGCCTTCCGCCCGGGTGACACCGTCAACGTCCACGTGCGCGTCATCGAGGGCAACCGCTCCCGTGTGCAGCAGTTCAAGGGCGTAGTCATCCGTCGCCAGGGTGCCGGCGTGCGCGAGACCTTCACGGTCCGCAAGGTCTCCTTCTCCGTCGGCGTCGAGCGCACCTTCCCGGTGCACACCCCGATCGTCGAGAAGATCGAGCTCGTCACCCGCGGTGACGTGCGTCGCGCGAAGCTGTACTACCTCCGTGACCTGCGCGGCAAGGCCGCGAAGATCAAGGAGAAGCGCGACAGCTGAGCTAGCGCACTGGTTCACATCGGAGCCGGATAGCATCTGGCTCCGATGGACACCGAAGCACAGCACACGGAGCGCGACCGCTCCTCCCGCCCCACTGAGTCCGTGGACATCTCGGACGCCGAGGGGCCGGAGGGACGGTCGCGTTTCGCGTTGGTGGCCCGGGCCGCTGACTGGCTCCCAGG
>NZ_JBHYIG010000255.1:0-14401 GCF_042740015.1 Streptomyces sp. NPDC059037 | reverse complement strand
CTGAGGACGCCGTTGTGCACGCCCTCCAGGAACGTCGAGCCCTGGGCCTGCGAGAAGTAGCCGGTGATCGGGGCGTACATGGGGCCTTCCTTGAATACCCGCTGGTACTTGAAGTCCGTCCCGCTGACTTCCTTGGACCCGGTGATCGGCTTCCCGCCGACGATGATGTCGCCCCGCGGGTGCGAGAAGGCCTCGATCTGGACGCGGCGGTTCTTCTCGTGGGTCGAGAGCTTGTCGCTCTCGGCGAACTGGATCCACGTCGCGCGCAGCAGCAGGGCGAGCGTCAGCACGCCACAGAAAAGGGCTATGTGACGCAGCGGCTTGTTCATGCGGTCCCCCCAAGACCCGTGACACCAAGACATGACGCTGGTCCATCATGTGCATGGGTTCCGTACATGTGCATGGGTCCATCATGTGCACGGCCGCGGCTCTTTCCGCCGTTGTTTCCGAACAGTCACACGACAGGCGCCCCCCGAAGCACCTCGATCACGCTCGCGTAGCTGTCGGAGCCGTGCCCCGCGGCGCTCGCCCGTTCCATGGTGGCCTTGAGGAGTTCGGGCAGCGCGTTGTCGAGTCCGCGGTCGGCCGCCGTGTGGATGAGGTGGTCGATCGTCGCGATCTGTACGTCGACGGTGGCGTCGTCGCCCGGATAGTGCCCGGCGTCCACCTGGGGCGCGTACGTGGCGAGGAAACCGGCGACGGCATGCGAGAGCCAGCGGATGGCGACGGGGGTGAAATCCGTGGCCTTGGTGTCCGCGCCGAGCAGCGCCGTGCCGTGCAGCCAGCCGGTGAACGCGGCCCACATCAGGCCGAGCAGCGCGACGTCGTACAGGGAGGCGCGGCCCGGCTCCTCGCCCAGGTACAGCGGGTCGCCGAGGGCGGCGAGCGCCGGGCGGTGCGCTGCGAAGACGTCACCCGAACCGCTGTACAGGAACATCATCTCCGGGCTGCCGACCCCCGGCGGCGTGGTCATGATCGCCCCGTCGAGATAGCCGAGGCCAAGGGAATCCGCCCACGCGGCTGCCTCAACGGCCTGCTCGGGGGAGCCGGACGTGAGGTTGACCAGGGCCCTGCCCGCGAGCCCGTCGGCGGCGGCGACCGGGTCGAGGACGGCGTGCAGCGCGTCGTGGTCCAGTACGCAGGCGACGATCAACTGACCGGCGGCGACGGCCTCTTCGGGCGTCGCGGCGAGCTTCGCGCCCCGGCCGACGAGGGCGTCGGCCTTGCCGGGGGAGCGGTTCCAGACGGTGGTGGGGTGGCCGGCGTCCAGGAGGGTGGCGGCCAGCGCCGCGCCCATGTTGCCGAGGCCGATGACGGTGACGGGGGTCTTCTGCGGGCGGTCGGTGCTCTCTGTGCCCGTGGCGGTGATCTCTGTGTGCGTGGCGTTGATCTCTGTGCTCATGCGGACCACGCTCGCAGCGCGCGCCGCCACGGGACAGTGACAGGGATGACGCGGACCACCAAATTCCCGCCACCCCCACTGCCACCCCCACCCCCGTGCACAGCGGCCTCTTTGACCTTGACACGGGGACAAGGCCTTCACTGCTCGCCAAGGAGGTGATGGTCTCGATGACGATCACGACACAGGACACCGATGTGACGCGAGCGCTCCGAGGGCTGGCGGACGACCGTTCGTCCGTGCGTCTGCGGGCCGCTCTGGCGGTCGGTACGGCGCCTGACCCGCGCTTCGTCGACAAGCTCGTCGAGCGCAGCGCGATCGAGCCCGAGTTCTTCGTCCGCGACATGCTGACCTGGGCGCTCACCCGCCACCCGGTGTCCATGACGCTTCCGCGGCTGCTCCGTGAAGTCCGCTCGCAGCGTGCGCAGGCACGGAGCCAGGCGCTGCATACGCTGTCCAAGATCGGGGACCGGCGGGCGTGGCCTGCGATCACGCGGGCGCTGCTTTCCGACGCCGATGACGAGGTGGCGCGCAGCGCCTGGCGGGCCGCGGTCGTACTCGTGCCGGAGGGCGATGAGCCGGCGCTGGCCGAGGTCCTCGCGACGCAGCTCGGGCGCGGTGAGCGGGAGACGCAGCTGAGCCTCAGCCGGGCCCTGGTCGCGCTGGGTGCGGTGATCGGGCCGGCGCTGCGTGCCGCGACGGAGGCCCCCGACCCGCGTACGCGCACGCACGCGCTCGCCACGGAGCGGCTGCTGCGCGACCCGGACGCCGGGTTCGAGTTCGCGATCGAGGAGGCGAAGCGCGTCGTGGCCCTCGGCGGGTCAGGCCAGGAGGGACGATAAGGCGTGTTGATCGGTGAGGTGGCGCGGCGGTCCGGGGTCAGTGCCCGCATGCTCCGGCATTACGAGTCGCTCGGTCTGGTGCGGCCCTCGGGGCGTACGGGCTCCGGATACCGGGAGTACTCCGGCGCGGACATCCGCCGGATCTTCCACGTCGAGAGCCTGCGGTCGCTGGGTCTTTCGCTGCGGGAGATCGGGCGCGCGCTCGACGATCCCGGCCGCACGCCGTCGGCGCTCGTCGACGACCTCATCCGTCAGACGCGCGAACGCATCGCGGCCGAGACCGAGTTGCTCACGCGGCTGCGCCGGATCGATGCCGCGGACCCCGCAGGATGGGAGGACGTCCTCCAGATCGTCGCGCTCCTTCAGGCACTGGGGTCCAAGAGCGCCGACGCACGCCAGCGGGCGGCCCTCTCCTCGGCCGACGAGGTGCCGGTGCCGGTGGAGGCCCTGGTCGAGGCGGCACTGAGCGAGACGGACCCGAACGTCGCCGGGGCCCTTCGATGGGCCCTCGCGCGATCGGGCGACGGCGGCCCGGCACTGCTGGCGGACGGCCTCGGCTCACCGGTGGCCGCGGTGCGCGAACGGGCCGTCCAGTGCCTCGCCGAGCTGCCCGGTAAGGAGGCTGCCGCGCGGCTGCGGGATGCCCTCGCGCACCCCGACGCGGTGGTCCGCGGGTATGCGGCTCTGGCGCTCGGGACGCGTGGGGTGGCCGATGCGGTCCCCACGCTCATCGACATGATCGTGGCGGGACGGAACGACACCGATGCGGCCGATGCGCTGAGCGTCCTTGCGAGCGACACCGCGGCGGCGGACGAGATCGCGGCCGGGCTCGTCGACCGCCTCGCCCACGACACCACGGAAGCGCCCGCACGCGGACGGCTGACCCAGGCGCTTGCGGGCATCCCGGGGAGGAGGGCGTCAGATGCCCTGGTGGAGCTGTCGCAGGACGGGGACCGCGCCGTCGCACTGACCGCGACGTACCTTCTCCGGCTGCGCGAGGCACCGTGACGGTTCCGGGCCGCGCGAGGGCCGCGCGATGTCAGACCCGCGCGATGTCAGACCCGCGTCCTACCCTCGCCGCATGAGCGCTGGTTCCGTCGCGTTGGTCGTGACCGAGGAGATAGCGATCCCGTCCTGGGATCTGTACGAACTGAGCATCCCCTGCACGGTGTTCGGCAAGCCCCAGCCGGATCTGTCGGACCACTGGTACGACTTCCGGCTGTGCAGCGCGTACGAGGGTGGGGGCGCCGGAGACACCGGCCTTTCGCTGCGTACGCCGTACGGACTCGACGACCTGGCCGGCGCGGACACGGTCATCGTGACGTCGGTCCCGGACGCCTGTGTCGACGACGGCGCACCGCTGCCGCCGGGCCTCGCCCCCGCCCTGCGCCGTGCGTACGAGGCGGGCGCCCGGATGGTCTCCCTGTGCACCGGCGCCTTCGCGCTCGCCGAGGCGGGCCTGCTCGACGGCCGCAGGGCCACCGCGCACTGGATGCACACGGCCCAACTGGCCGAGCGCTACCCGAAGGTGGACGTCGACGACTCCGTGCTCTACGTGGACGACGGTTCCATTCTCACCAGCGCCGGAGTGAGCGCGGGCCTCGACCTGTGCCTGCACCTGGTCCGCCGCGACCTGGGTGCGCACGTCGCCAACCAGCTCGCCCGGCGGATGGTCGTGCCCGCCCACCGGCCGGGCGGCCAGGCCCAGTTCATCGACCTCTCGGTGCCCGCGACGGACGACGAGGGCCTTGCGCCCGTACTCGAATGGGCCCGCGCCCGCCTCGACCGCCCGCTGACCGTCGACGACCTGGCCCGGCACGCGGCCATGAGCCCGCGCACGCTGTACCGCCGCCTCCAGGCGGCCACCGGCACGACCCCGCTCCAGTGGCTGCTCAACCAGCGCCTCGCGCGCGCCCAGAGCCTCCTGGAGTCGACGGACCTGCCGATCGAGCGCATCGGCGTACTGAGCGGCCTGGGCACGGCGAACAACCTCCGCCACCACTTCCTCAAGCAGGTGGGCGTGTCACCGGGGGACTACCGGCGGGCCTTCCCCCGTGTGACAGCCCCCCGTGTGACAGCGGGCCCCGCTCAGGCGCCGACGTAGGCCGCGAGGTGCTCGCCCGTGAGCGTGGAGCGGTCGGCGACCAGCTCGGCGGGCGTCCCCTCGAAGACGATCTTGCCGCCGTCGTGGCCCGCGCCGGGCCCGAGGTCGATGATCCAGTCGGCGTGCGCCATGACCGCCTGGTGGTGCTCGATGACGATGACCGACTTGCCGGCCTCCACAAGCCGGTCGAGCAGGCCGAGCAGCTGCTCGACATCGGCGAGGTGCAGGCCCGTGGTCGGCTCGTCGAGGACGTAGACACCGCCCTTGTCACCCATGTGGGTGGCCAGCTTGAGCCGCTGCCGTTCGCCGCCGGACAGCGTGGTGAGCGGCTGGCCGAGGCTGAGATAGCCGAGCCCGACGTCGGCGAGCCGGTCGAGGATCTTGTGCGCGGCCGGGGTGTGCGCATCGCCGGAGCCGAAGAACTCCTCGGCCTCGGCCACCGACATCGCGAGCACCTCGCTGATGTCCTTGCCGCCGAAGGTGTACGTGAGCACCTCGGCCTGGAACCGCTTCCCTTCGCAGTCCTCGCAGGTGCTCTCGACGCCCGCCATCATGCCGAGGTCGGTGTAGATGACGCCGGCGCCGTTGCAGGTGGGGCAGGCGCCCTCGGAGTTGGCGCTGAACAGCGCCGGCTTCACGCCGTTGGCCTTGGCGAACGCCTTGCGGATCGGTTCGAGCAGTCCGGTGTACGTCGCCGGGTTGCTGCGCCGCGATCCCTTGATCGGCGCCTGGTCGACCGACACCACGCCCGCCTCGGTGGGGACCGAGCCGTGGATGAGCGAGCTCTTGCCGGATCCGGCGACGCCGGTGACGACGCACAGCACCCCGAGCGGCACGTCGACGTCCACGCCCTGAAGGTTGTTGCGGGTGGCGTCGCGGATCTCCAGCGTGCCGGTGGACTCGCGCACCGTCTCCTTGAGCTTGGCCCGGTCGTCGAGATGGCGCCCCGTGACGGTGTCGCTGGCCCGCAGCCCGTCGATGCCGCCCTCGAAGCAGACGGTGCCGCCCGCCGTGCCCGCGCCGGGCCCGAGGTCCACGACATGGTCGGCGATGGCGATCGCCTCCGGCTTGTGCTCCACGACGAGCACCGTGTTGCCCTTGTCGCGCAGCTGGAGCAGCAGGTCGTTCATGCGCTGGATGTCATGGGGGTGCAGGCCGATGGTGGGCTCGTCGAAGACGTACGTGACATCGGTGAGCGACGAGCCGAGGTGGCGGATCATCTTGACGCGCTGCGCCTCGCCGCCCGACAGCGTGCCCGCGGGCCGGTCGAGCGCGAGATAGCCGAGGCCGATCTGCACGAACGAGTCGAGGGTGTGCTGCAACGCGGTGAGCAGCGGCGCGACTGAAGGCTCTTTCAGGCCCCGTACCCACTCGGCCAGATCCCGGATCTCCATCGCGCAGGCGTCGGCGATGCTGACCCGCTTGATCTTCGAGGACCTGGCCCCCTCGCTGAGCCGCGTCCCGTCGCACTCGGGGCAGACGGTGAAGGTGACGGCCCGCTCCACGAACGCCCGGATGTGCGGCTGCATCGCCTCCTTGTCCTTGGACAGGAACGACTTCTGGATCTTGGGGATCAGCCCCTCGTAGGTGAGGTTGACGCCGTTGACCTTGACCTTCATGGGCTCCCCGTAGAGGAAGTCCCGCAGTTCCTTCTTGGTGTACTTCCGGATCGGCTTGTCCGGGTCGACCAGGCCGGACTGGGCGTAGACCTGCACGGTCCACTGGCTGTCCGACTTCCAGCCGGGGATGGTGAACGCGCCCTCGGAGAGCGACTTCGAGTCGTCGTAGAGCTGCGTGAGGTCGATGTCGGAGACCGCGCCCCGGCCCTCGCAGCGCGTACACATGCCGCCGGTGCGGTTGAAGGTCGCCTTCACGGTCTTGGTCTTGGCGGCGCCGCGCTCGACGGTGATGCCGCCGCTCGCCCGGACCGAAGCGGTGTTGAAGGAGTACGCGCTGGGCGGGCCGATGTGCGGCTTGCCGAGCCTGCTGAAGAGGATCCGCAGCATCGCGTTGGCGTCGGTGGCGGTGCCGACGGTGGAGCGCGGGTCGGCGCCCATCCGCTGCTGGTCGACGGTGATCGCGGTGGTCAGTCCGTCGAGCACGTCGACCTCGGGCCGCGCCAGGGTCGGCATGAAGCCCTGCAGGAAGGCGCTGTAGGTCTCGTTGATCATCCGCTGCGACTCGGCGGCGATGGTGTTGAACACCAGCGAGCTCTTGCCCGATCCTGAGACCCCCGTGAACACCGTGAGGCGCCGCTTCGGGATCTCGATGCTGACGTCCTTCAGGTTGTTCACCCGGGCGCCGTGCACGCGGATCATGTCGTGGCTGTCGGCGGCGTGCGGCGCGGGCGGCTGCGTGCTCTTCCTCTTGGCCGTACTCATCGCGTCTCCATCCGTCGTGCGGGCCGCCTGCGCGGTCTCCGTCGCCTGCCTCACGGTATGCGGCGCCCGGGGGCCCGCGCTTCTCGAATCCTGATCTGCCCGGCTGCCGATCTCCGCGGCTCTCTCCGGCTCCTCTCCGGAGCCCGACGTGGCCTGGCACACTTTTGCAAGCATGTGCTTGCAATAGTTAGCAAGGGCGGGGCACTATCGGCGTATGGCATCACTCAACGTCGGCAATCTCGGTGAGTATCTGCGTGAGCAGCGGCGCAACGCGCAGCTCTCGCTGCGGCAGCTCGCCGACGCCGCCGGGGTGTCCAATCCGTATCTGAGTCAGATCGAGCGCGGCCTGCGCAAGCCGAGTGCCGAAGTCCTGCAACAGGTGGCCAAGGCGCTGCGGATCTCCGCCGAGACGCTGTACGTCCGGGCCGGGATCCTCGACGAGAAGGAGCGGGACGAGCTGGAGACGCGCGCCGTCATCCTCGCCGACCCGTCCATCAACGAGCGGCAGAAGCAAGTGCTGTTGCAGATCTACGAGTCGTTCCGCAAGGAGAACGGCTTCGAGGTCTCGTCGTACGCGGACGATGTGTCGTACGTGGACGGCTCCTCGTTCTCAGATGAAGTGGACGCCACCGCTGACGGCCCCCGCACGGCCGACGGCAGTGATGCCAGCCCCAAGGACCACCCCTCAAGCTGACGCGATTCCGGGAGGACCATCCCCATGGCCATCAAGGACGACCTGTACAAGACCCTCAGCGACCCCACCCCCGCCTACTTCGCCGCGGGCACCGCGGACCTGGCGTACCAGCAGGCGAAGAAGGTGCCGGGCCTGATCGAGCAGCTGATCGCCGAGGCGCCTGCCCGGTTCGACGCCGTGCGCAACACCGACACCAAGGCCGTCCAGGACAAGGCCGCCACCCGCGCCAAGGAGGCGCAGGAGACGATCCAGGCCAAGGTCACCGAGTTCATCGGCACCCTCGACACCGACCTGAAGAAGCTCGGCGAGAGCGCTCAGGACCTGGCGCTGCGCTCGGTCGGCGTGGCCGCCGAGTACGCGGTCAAGGCGCGGGAGAAGTACGAGGAGGTCGCCGAGCACGGTGAGCAGGCCGTGAAGACCTGGCGCGGCGAGGCCGCCGAGGAGATCTCGGAGCTGGCCGAGGCCGTCGAGCCGGACGCTTCGGAGCCGAAGCCCGCCGCATCGCAGGCCGCCGCCTCCGCCCCGGCGAAGAAGCCGGTGGCGAAGAAGACCACGGCGAAGAAGACGACGGCCAAGAAGGCCACGTCGCCCGCCAAGTAGGCGCGTGTCGCGGCTGTTGCTGCCGTAGGAGCGGGTCGGGCACTCTCGGAGTGCCCGGCCCGTTCTCCGGGTAGCGGGTACGGTGTCCGCGTACTCAAGACTCGCGTACTCAAGGTTCGCGTACTCAAGACTTTCGAAGGCCTCACGAGCCGGGACTGGTGGTGGACGTTGTGCTGATGCAGGGCTTCGCGAACTTCATGTGGCTGCTGTCGTTGGCCCTGATCGTCTTCAGCGGCTTCGCGCTCATCGACGCGGCCGTCCGGCGTGAGGACGCCTACCGCGCGGCGGACAAGAAGACCAAGCCGTTCTGGCTGATCATCCTCGGGCTCGCCTTCATCGTGAACCTGATCTTCAACATCCTGTCGTTCCTGCCGATCATCGGGCTCATCGCGACCATCGTCTACATGGTCGACGTGCGGCCCGCCCTGCGGCAGATCACCGGCGGAGGCGGCGGTGGCCGCCGCGGCTCCAGCAGTGACGGGCCGTACGGGCCGTACAACGGCGGCCGGTAGCCCTCGGGCGATCGCAGGCTAGCGATCGCGGTCCAGGAGCAGCACCGCCACGTCGTCCGTCAGGTCGCCGCCGTTGAGGTCGCGGACCTCGTTGACCGCGGCCTCCAGGAGCTCGTCGCCCCGCAGCCCCGCCGCAATCTTGCGGCGGACCATCTCCACCATGCCCTCCTGGCCGAGGCGCTCCTTGCCCTGGCCGATGCGGCCCTCGATCAGGCCGTCCGTGTAGAGCATCAGGCTCCACCTGCCGCCGAGCTCCACCTGGCGGCGCGGCCAGCGGGCGTTCGGCAGCAGGCCGAGCGCGGGGCCGCTGTTCTCGTACGGAAGCAGCTCCGCGAGACGCCCGTCGCGGGCGATCAGCGGGGACGGGTGTCCTGCCAGGCAGAGTCCGGCCCGGCGGCCGTCAGGGGCGATGTCGACGGTGCAGAGCGTCGCGAAGATCTCGTCGTCGGCGCGCTCGTGCTCAAGGACCTTCTGCAGGGTGGAGAGCAGCTCGTCGCCGCACAGGCCCGCGAAGGTCAGGGTCCGCCAGGCGATGCGCAGCTCGACGCCGAGCGCGGCCTCGTCGGGGCCGTGGCCGCAGACGTCGCCGATCATGACGTGCACCGAGCCGTCGGGGGTGCGCACCGTGTCGTAGAAGTCGCCGCCGAGCAGCGCCCGCGAGCGCCCGGGGCGGTAGCGGGCCGCGAACCGCAGCGGTGAGCCGTCGAGCAGCGGCGTGGGCAGCAGGCCGCGCTCCAGACGGGCGTTCTCCTGGGCCCGAAGCCGCGACTCCGTCAGCTGGCGCTGGGCGGCGTCGGCGCGCTTGCGCTCCACGGCGTACCGGATGGCGCGGCTGAGCAGCCGCTCGTCCAGCTCGTCGCGGAAGAGATAGTCCTGGGCGCCGACGCGCACCGCCTCGGCGCCGCGCTCGGCGTCGCCGTTCGCGGTGAGCGCGAGGACGGCGTGCCGGGGCGCGAGGCGCAGCACGTGCTTGAGCATGGCGAGCTCGTCCTCGTCGGCCTCGGAGGCACCGGCACCGGCACCGGGGGCGCCGGCGCCCGTCAGGGCGAGGTCGAGCAGGATGCAGTGCACGTCGTCGGTGAGCAGCCGCTCGGCCTCGGTGAGGTTGCGGGCGGTGCGGATGCGGATGGGCTTGCCCGCGGAGTCGAGCAGCGCGGGGACGCCGAGTGACCCTGCCGGGTCGTCCTCGATCACCAGCAGGCTGAGTCCGGTGCCGCCTGTCTGCTCCGTCGGGCGGTGGTGTGCGGCCACGTCCGGGGACGTGGGTACGGGCGCCGGCAGAGTGTGAGCCTGACCGCCTTCCGCGGCCGGGATCGCTCTCTGCCGCGGTATGGGTACGGGCATCGGTTTTGTTCCTTCCCTCCCCCCGAGGGCATGGTGGGGCGACGGTCGCCGCACCACCGACGGGGACCATAGCGTTAGCCACGGCTCCATTGGAATGCCGAGCGGCAAACAGCCACCGTCATATGCCGCATGTAGGGCCGCAATTGGGCACGACGGCTCCCACCGGGGATGACGAACATCACGCCGGAGGGGTTGAGTACGGAACGTGGGGGTGCGGTGGGTCACATGACGTACGGCACAGAAGGGCCGCGCAACTGACTCACCGCACAGGGACGGTCACTTGCCGGGCGCTTCTTGCCGGCGGCCGGGCTACTTGTCGGGCCTGACGACCCCGAGGATCTTCATCGATCCCGCTCCGGCGACGGTGACATCGCGTCCGGGGCGCGGTGCGTGCACGATCGCGCCGTCGCCCAGGTACATCCCGACATGACTGGCGTCCTGGTGATAAATGATCAGGTCGCCGGGGCGCATGTTCTTGATGTCGATGCGCGACAGTTGCTTCCACTGCTCCTGCGACGTACGCGGAATGCCGCGTCCCGCCGCTGCCCAGGCCTGTGAGGTGAGCCCCGAGCAGTCGTACGAGGACGGGCCCTCGGCGCCCCACACGTACGGCTTGCCGATCTGCGCGGTGGCGAACTCGACGGCCTTCTTGCCCTGTCCTGTCGCCTTGCCCTTGATGTCCTTCAGGACGCCCGAACTCACCCACGCCGACTGCTTCTTGAGGGCGGCCTCCTCCTCGAGCTTCCGGAGCCGCTCGCGCTCCTTCTTCTCGAGCTTGGACTCCATCTCCTCGGCGGCCTCGATCTTCTTCTTGATCTTCTTCTTCGATGCGGCCTTCGCCTTGCGGTTGGCTTCCAGCTTCTTCCACTGGGCGGTGGCGTCCTTGGCGTAGATCCGCAGGTCCTCCTGCGTCCGGCCCATCTCGGTCAGCATGCCCTTGGTGGCCTTCTCGCCCTGCCGCATCCGCCCCGCGCCGTCCAGGAACTCCTGCGGGTCGTCGCTGAGCATCAACTGGGCCTCGGAGGGCATCCCGCCGCTGCGGTACTGGGCGCGGGCGGCGGCGCCCGCGCGGGACTTGAGCTTGTCGAGCTTCTGCTGGCCCTTGGTGATGGAGCGGGCGAGCCGCACGATCTGCTGGGACTGCTTCTTCGACTTCTCCTCGGCCGCGTTGTACGCATCCGTGGCGACGCCCGCTTCGTGGTAGAGGCGGTCGATCTCCTTGCGTACGTCCTCAAGGGACTTGGCCTTGCCGGGCGTTGGCTTCGCCGGACTCGCGAAGGCCGTGCCGGGTGTCGTCAGCACCGTCACCGCGCAGATCAGCGCCATGCCAGCCATCGTCGAACTCCGCTTGCCGGTCACGTCCCGCCTCCCCCAAAACTGATTTACCGTCAGTAACTTGTGGTCGCCCCGGGGATGGTGCCATGTCCGCGCGCAATACGACAGAGCACGTAGGCAACTCCCACCCCGCTGCCCGTCTCATGTGACGAACGGCACTGGAAGATCGTTCCCCGCAGGTCAGGCCGGGTGATCTGCTCCTCGCGGGGCGCGGTTCACGCCTGACGGGGGCTTGGCTCACGCCTGACGGGGCGCGGTTCACGCCTGACGGGGCGCCAACGCCTCCCACCGCACGGTGACTTCACCCTGCCGCCAGCGCGAGGGCCGGTCGGCCACCGGCCAGTCCGCGGCCAGCTCGCGCACCGTCCTGATCCACCGCTGCCGCGCCCCGTACGAGGCGTACGGGGCCGCTGCCGCCCAGGCCCGGTCGAAGTCGCGCAGGAACGCGTGTACGGGCTCGCCCGGCACGTTCCGGTGGATCAGCGCCTTCGGGAGCCGCTCGGCGAGGTCGGACGGCCGGTCGAGCGAGCCTAGGCGGGTAGCGAAGGTCACCGTGCGCGGGCCTTCGGGGCCGAGCGCGACCCAGACGTGCCGCCGCCCGATCTCGTCGCAGGTCCCCTCCACCAACAGCCCACCGGGCGCGAGCCGCGCGCACAGCCGCTCCCACACGGCGGTGACCTGTTCCTCGTCGTACTGCCGCAGGACATTGGCGGCCCGGATCAGCGCGGGCCTGCCGGGCAGCGGCACCTCGAAGCCACCGTGCCGGAACGAGAGCCCCTCCCTCTCGTACGGCTTCGCGGCCGCGACCCGTGCGGGATCGATCTCGACGCCGACCACGCGCACGTGGGGCGCGGCGGTGCGCAGCCGCACCAGCAGCTCGACGGCGGTCCAGGGCGCGGCCCCGTAGCCGAGGTCGACGGCCACGGGGTCGGCCGCGCGCCGCAGCTCGGCGCCGTGCGTGGCGGCGATCCAGCGGTCCATGCGGCGCAGCCGGTTGGGGTTGGTGGTCCCGCGGGTCACCGTTCCCACGGGGCGGGAAGGGGTGCGGGAGGCCATGAGGAGAAGGGTATGCGCCCGCGATCGCCGACAACGGTTGAGCCCGACCCAGTAATGATTTGGCAAAGAGGAAATGGAGGCGACTCTTCCGATGTTCTCCCCCTGGAGGGCTTTTGCGGGCCCTCCCGCAAGCCATGCCCGCGCGCGCAAGGAGGACCGCCACGTGACCCAGTACGTGTCCAGGCTCGGTCGCCTCTCTCCGGCAGCGCCCGGCAGACTCCGGCTCCCCGGTACGCACCGCCGCCCGCGCCGCGTGGCGATGCTGAGCGTGCACACCTCACCGCTGCACCAGCCCGGCACGGGCGACGCGGGCGGCATGAACGTCTACATCGTCGAGCTGGCCAAGCGCCTGGCCGCGATCAACGTGGAGGTCGAGATCTTCACGCGCTCGACCACGGGCGCGCTGCCGCCCGCCGTCGAGCTCGCTCCCGGCGTCCTGGTCCGGCACGTGGACGCGGGCCCCTACGAGGGCCTGGCGAAGGAGGAGCTGCCCGCCCAGCTCTGTGCCTTCACGCACGGCGTGATGCAGGCGTGGGCCGGCAACCGCCCCGGCTACTACGACCTGGTCCACTCCCACTACTGGCTGAGCGGCCACGTCGGCTGGCTGGCCGCCGAACGCTGGGGCGTGCCGCTGGTGCACGCCATGCACACCATGGCAAAGGTCAAGAACGCCGCGCTGGCTGTCGGCGACACACCCGAGCCCGCCGCCCGCGTCATCGGCGAGACACAGATCGTGCGAGCGGCGGACCGCCTGATCGCCAACACCTCGGAAGAGGCCGACGAACTCGTACGCCACTACGGGGCGGACGCGGGCAAGGTCGCAGTCGTTCACCCCGGCGTGAACCTGGACCGCTTCCGCCCCGCGGACGGCCGCGCGGCGGCCCGCCACCGCCTGGGCCTCCCACAGGACGCCTTGGTCCCTCTCTTCGCGGGCCGCATCCAGCCGCTCAAGGCGCCGGACGTGCTGCTCCGCGCGGTCGCGGTCCTCCTGGACCAGCGCCCCGAGCTGCGCTCGAACATCGTCGTACCCGTGGTGGGCGGCCCCAGCGGCAGCGGCCTCGCCAAGCCGGAGGGCCTCCAGAAGCTGGCGGCGAAGCTGGGTATCGCGGACGTGGTCCGCTTTCAGCCCCCCGTCGGCCAGGAGCAACTGGCGGACTGGTTCCGCGCGGCATCCGTCCTGGTCATGCCCTCCTACAGCGAGTCCTTCGGCCTGGTCGCCATAGAGGCGCAGGCGGCGGGCACGCCGGTGCTTGCGGCGTCGGTGGGCGGCCTGCCGGTCGCGGTCCGCGACGAGACGACGGGCTTCCTGATCTCCGGCCACGAGCCGGCCCACTACGCGCGCGTACTCCGCGATTTCGCCGAGAACCCCCACCTGGTGGACCGCATGGGCGCGGCGGCCGCGCTGCACGCGGAATCCTTCGGCTGGGACACGGCGGCGTCCGCCACGGCGGACGTCTACACGGCGGCGATGCATGAGCACCGGCGTCGCGTACGCTCGCATCATGGCTGATCAGGCTGACGCACCGGCGATCATCGAGCAGACGCTGAACGACGCCGAGCTGGAGTGGGAGAACCCGGAGCCAGGCTCCTACGTGGTGAAGCTCCCCGGCACCCGCAAACTCTCCACGACGCTCTCGCTCAAGCTGGGCAAGCACGCGCTGACGCTGATGGCGTTCGTGGTACGCCACCCCGACGAGAACGACGCGGCGGTCCACCGCTGGCTCCTGGAGCGGAACCTGCGCTTGTACGGCGTGAGTTACGCGATCGACTCCCTGGGCGACATCTACCTCACCGGCAAGCTGCCACTGTCGGCGGTGACCCCCGAGGAACTGGACCGCCTCCTCGGCTCGGTCCTGGAGAACGCGGACGGCCCCTTCAACACACTCCTGGAACTGGGCTTCGCCACGGCGATCCGCAAGGAGTACGCGTGGCGGGTGTCGCGGGGCGAGCCCACCCGAAACCTGGACGCGTTCACTCACCTGACCCAGGAGTAGTGGGTTCCCGGCGGTTCATTGGCGCCGGGGCCGCCCGGTTGTCCCGAGGTTGGCGGTTCCGGGCCGGGTGTAAAGGGCGCTCCGCTGCGCTGCGCGTCGGCTGCGCCGATGACCCTTCGGGCCACCCTTGACACCCGTCC
>NZ_JBHYIG010000254.1:0-14481 GCF_042740015.1 Streptomyces sp. NPDC059037 | reverse complement strand
CCGCACGGCCTGCTGCTCACCGCCTCCGGCGGCGGGAGCCTGCGCGGCGGACGCCGCGTCCGCCAGGCCCCCCGCCCGCGGGGCCCCCGGGGGCATCTGGTTTGTGTGGCCATACACCACCACCCCTATCACACCAAACACCGGGGGGGCCCCCGGCGCCCCCCCGCCGGGCGGCCCGCACGTTCCGCACTTTCCGTACAAAGGAGAAGCACCCTTGACCGGCTCCCCGCGCCGCACCGTCGTCACCACGGCTCTCGCCCTGCTCGCCGCGGTCGCGCCGCTGACCTCCTCGGTGGCCGCAGTTCCCCGGGTGTCGGTCGCCGCCGCCGACGCGGCGGCCGAGCTCGACCCGGCCAAGTCCAAGGCCCAGTGGATCGACCGGAACACCCTCGCCTGGGACGTCCAAGGCGAGGCCGCCACCCAGGAGTTGGTGTACTCGCGCGACGGGCGGCTCACGGTGAAGGACGGCAAGCTCTCCGGTGAGGGGCAGCGCATACGCCTGACCCCGGCCGAAGGCGGCCTCACCGACGCCCAGAGGAAGAAGTACCCGCACCTGAAGGACTACGCGGCGTTCACCGTCGACCCGCGCGACCGCGACCGCGTCCGTCGCGCGCTCACCGGCCAGCTCGTCGCCACCCGCGGCGACGCCGACGGCAAGCTCCTCGCCGCCACCGGCGTACAGACCCAGGGTGTCCTCGACGACCTCTACAGCGCGGCCGCGACCAAGGCCACCCTCGGTCCGCGGTTCCGCCACGGCCGTACGACGCTCGCCGTGTGGGCCCCCACCGCCCAGTCCGTCGCCCTCGAACTCGACGGCAAGAGCGTGCCGATGCGGCGCGACGACGCGAGCGGGGTGTGGTCCGTCACCGGCGCCGAGAGCTGGTCGGGCAAGTCGTACCGGTACGTGGTGAAGGTGTGGGCGCCCAGCGTCCAGAAGGTCGTCACGAACAGGGTGACCGACCCGTACTCCACCGCGCTCACCGCGAACTCGGAGCGCAGCATCGCCGTCGACCTCGGCGACCCGAAGCTCGCCCCCGCGGGATGGGATCGGCTGCGGAAGCCGAAGGCGACGCCGCTGCGGGACGCGCAGATCCAGGAGCTGCACATCCGGGACTTCTCCGTGGAGGACCGCACCGCCAAGCACCCGGGCAAGTACCTGGCGTTCACGGACACCGCGTCCGACGGCATGAAGCACCTGCGGAAGCTGGCCGGCGCGGGCACGTCGTACGTGCACCTCCTGCCCGCGTTCGACATCGGCACCATCCCGGAGCGCGCCTCCGAACAGGCCACCCCCGACTGCGACTTGACGGCACTCGCCCCGGACTCCGACGAGCAGCAGGCCTGCATCACCAAGACCGCCGCCAAGGACGCCTACAACTGGGGCTACGACCCGCTGCACTACACCGTCCCGGAAGGCAGCTACGCCAGCGACCCGGACGGCACCCGGCGCACGGTCGAGTTCCGGCGGATGGTCCAGGGTCTCAACGGCTCCGGACTGCGCACCGTGATGGACGTCGTCTACAACCACACGGTCGCCTCCGGCCAGGCCGACAAGTCCGTACTCGACAAGATCGTGCCCGGCTACTACCAGCGGCTGCTCGCCGACGGGACCGTCGCGACCTCCACCTGCTGCGCCAACACCGCGCCCGAGAACGCCATGATGGGCAAGCTGGTCGTCGACTCGATGGTCACCTGGGCCAAGGAGTACAAGGTCGACGGCTTCCGCTTCGACCTGATGGGCCACCACCCCAAGGCCAACATCCTCGCCGTCCGCAAAGCGCTCGACGCGCTGACCTTGGAGAAGGACGGCGTCGACGGAAAGAAGATCGTCCTCTACGGCGAGGGCTGGAACTTCGGCGAGATCGCCGACGACGCCCGCTTCGTGCAGGCCACCCAGAAGAACATGGCGGGCACCGGCATCGCCACCTTCTCCGACCGGGGCCGTGACGCGGTGCGCGGCGGCGGCCCCTTCGACGAGGACCCGGGCGTCCAGGGCTTCGCGAGCGGCCTCTACACCGACCCCAACTCCTCGAAGGCCAACGGCACTGAGGCCGAACAGAAGGCCCGGCTCCTGCACTACCAGGACCTCCTCAAGGTGGCCCTCACCGGCAACCTGGCCGGCTACACCTTCACCGACTCCGCCGGCCGCCGCGTGCGGGGCTCGGAGGTCGACTACAACGGAGCCCCCGCCGGATACGCGGCCGCCCCCGGCGACGCCCTCTCCTACGCCGACGCCCACGACAACGAATCGCTGTACGACGCGCTCGCCTTCAAGCTCTCGGCGGACACGACTCCGGCCGAGCGCGCCCGCATGCAGGTGCTCGCGATGGCGACGGCCACCCTCGCCCAAGGCCCCTCCCTCTCCCAGGCCGGAAGCGACCTGCTGCGCTCCAAGTCCCTCGACCGGAACTCCTACGACAGCGGGGACTGGTTCAACGCCATCCACTGGAACTGCAAGGACGGCAACGGCTTCGGACGCGGCCTGCCCCCGGCCGCCGACAACAAGGACAAGTGGCCTTACGGAAAGCCCCTGTTGACGTCCGGCGCCCTGACCCCGGGGTGCGCCGAGATCGACGGAGCGTCGGCCGCGTACCAGGACCTGGTGAAGCTGCGCGCGACCGAGCCCGCCTTCTCCCTGGCAACCGCCGACCAGGTCAAGGCCCGGCTCTCCTTCCCGCTCTCCGGGACCTCCGCCGAGACGCCCGGCGTCATCACCATGGAGCTCGGCGACCTGGTGATCGTCTTCAACGCCACTCCGGAGGCGCAGTCCCAGCGCGTCGCGGCGCACAAGGACACCGCGTACGCCCTGCACCCGGTCCAGGCGAAGGGCGCCGACCCGGTGGTCAAGTCATCGTCGTACGACCCGAGTTCAGGAACCTTCAGCGTCCCCGCACGGACGGTCGCCGTCTTCGAGCGGGGCTGAAAAAGAGGGGGCCCAGCGGCCCCCGTGACCCGCCGGGCTGATGGCGCGTCGGCCCTCCCACGTACCCCACTACGTACAGGAGGCTGTATGCCGTACCCCCGTGCAACAAGAAAGCCCAGTGTGCTGCTGTCCGCCGTCCTGGCCGCGCTGTTCCTGACGCTGCTGCCAGGCGTCGGCGGCGCGGGTCAGGGCGGGCGAGACGCCCAGAAGGCGGCCGCCGATGTGGAGTCGGCGACCATGCTCGGCGGGGATCCCCGCAAGGACTCCATCTACTTCGCGATGACCGCGCGCTTCAACGACGGCGACGCGTCCAACAACCGGGGCGGCAACCAGCACACGTCGTCCGGCAACGCCGCCAACGAAGACCCCATGACCCGGGGCGACTTCAAGGGCCTCGCCGAGAAGCTCGACTACATCAAAGGCCTCGGCTTCTCGGCGATCTGGATCACCCCGGTCGTCATGAACCGCTCCGACTACGACTACCACGGCTATCACGGGTACGACTTCTACAAGATCGACCCGCGCCTGGAGTCGGACGGCGTCTCCTACCAGCAGCTCATCGACCGGGCGCACGCCAAGGGCATCAAGATCTACCAGGACGTCGTCTACAACCACAGCTCACGCTGGGGCGCCAAGGGCCTGTTCACGCCGACCGCGTTCGGCATCCAGGACGAGGAGTGGGGCGACTACTACGACGACAAGGTCGAGGGAAAGGAGTACGACCCGCTCGACGAGGACGCCCAGGGCAACCCCTACAACGGCGACCGCTGGTCCACCGCGGAACCGGCGGGCAACACCTGCAAGGACTGGGGCAAGCAGTCCGGCACGGGATCGGACGGCCGGAAGATCTACAACTGCCAGTGGCCGAACCCCACTTCGGGCATGTTCCCGGCGGACAAGTACCACCAGTGCTGGATCGGCAACTGGGAGGGCGAGGACGCGCGCAGCTGCTGGCTGCACGACGACCTCGCGGACTTCAACACCGAGAACGCGGGCGTGCAGAAGTACCTGATCGACGCCTACGACAAGTACATCGACATGGGCGTGGACGGCTTCCGCATCGACACCGCCGTGCACATCCCGCGCACCACCTGGAACCGCCGCTTCCTGCCCGCCCTGCACGACAAACTGGTGGGCAAGTACGGCGCGGACAAGGCCGACGACTTCTACGTCTTCGGCGAGGTCGCCGCCTTCGTGAACGACAAGTGGAACCGCGGCTCGGTCAACCACTCCGCGCAGTTCTACACGTGGAAGGAGCGCAAGGAGTACAGCGCGGACGACGCCGCGGCCGCCCTGGAGATGTACGAGTACGAGCAGGCGCAGGGCACCGGCAACCAGCCCACCAGCAACAACGCCTTCCTGGACGGGAACACCTACCACGCCCCCGACCGCACGAAGTTCTCCGGCATGAACATCATCGACATGCGGATGCACATGAACTTCGGCGACGCCCCGAACGCGTACAACAACGGCAAGGACTCCGACGACTCCGTCAACGACGCGACGTACAACGCCGTGTACGTCGACAGCCACGACTACGGCCCGAACAAGTCCTCCACCCGGTACGCCGGCGGCACCGACGCCTGGGCCGAGAACATGGCCCTGATGTGGACCTTCCGCGGCATCCCGACCCTCTACTACGGCTCGGAGATCGAATTCCAGAAGGGCAAGCAGATCGACTGCGGCCCCAAGTGCCCACTGGCCGGCACGGGCCGCGCCTACTACGGCGACCACCTCCAAGGCACCGTCACCGCATCGGAGTTCGGCACGGTCGACAGCGCCGACGGCGAGGTCGCCAAGACCCTGGAGCAGCCTCTGGTCAAACACGTCCAGCGGCTGAACCAGATCCGCAGGGCGGTGCCCGCGCTCCAGTCGGGCCAGTACTCGACCGAGGGCATCGAAGGCCAGATGGCGTACAAGCGCCGCTACACCTCCGGCTCGGTCGACAGCTTCGCCCTGGTCACCGTCTCCGGCGCCGCGACCTACAGCGGCATCCCCGACGGCACGTACACCGACGCCGTCACGGGCGACAAGAAGACCGTCACCGACGGCAAGCTGTCCGTCGCCGCTCCCGGCAAGGGCAACCTGCGCGCCTACGTGCTCGATCTGCCGGGCAATCCGGCTCCGGGCAAGGTGGGCACGGACGGCTCGTATCTGAAGTAGAGCGCGGCGAGGTCTCCGGCGGAGGTGCCTAGCCGAGCGTCAGCTCGACCCGTACCGGCCCGGCGACGGCGCCCCCGGTGGTCGCGCCGACCCGGACGGTGGCATCGGCGGTACCGGGCGGGCCCATGATCGGGTCCGCCCGGCAGGTGAGCGTGTACGCGCCCGCGGCGGGCGCGGTGAGGAAGAAGCGTCCCTCGGTGTCCGTCACGGCAGCGATGTCCGGCAGCGGCCGGGGCCCGTCCGTGAACAGGACATGAGCACCCGCCACCGGCGCGCCCGTGGCGTCGCGGACGACGCCGGTGATCTGTACTGCCGAACCGCTGCCGTTCATAGGCCTTCGCTCATGCCTTCCATGCCACGTAGTTGTTGAAGACGGGGGTGGTGAACCGGGTGCCCGAGTTCACCCGGGATCCGCCGTAGGCGTGTATCGCGAAGCCGAAGCGGCCGTTGCTGTCGATGCGGTAGACCGAGCTGCCGCTCTGGCCGCCGGCGGTGTCGATGTCGTAGTACACCTTGCGCGGGGCGACCGAGTCGATCCCGCGTGCCGCGTACCACATGGTCCCGGACGGCTTGTCGCCCGGATAGCCGGCGATGTTGCCGGTGGTCTTGAGCAGATCCGAGTCCGACCATACGCCGAAGCCGAACCAGCCGATGGAGGAGCCGATGTTGGACGGCGTGATGATGGCGCCGTAGTCGTAGTTCTCGTCGCCGTTCTGCGTCCAGCCGAGCACCGAGCGGAAGCTCGTGCAGGTGATGCTGCCGTACGGCAGCGAGGCGCCGTTGCGGCCCGGCATGACCTGGATGCTCTTCACCCAGCCGTCGCGGCCCGCCACTCCACTGCCCTTGATGTAGACCACGTGCCCGGCGGTGGCCAGCGTGTGCGGTCCGAGCAGCCAGCCGGTGCCCTGGTAGAGCGCGTTGTCGCGGGCGGTGATCAGCAGGTAGCAGTGGACGCGCCAGGGGTAGACGCTGGTGTTGTTGATCCGTACGCGGTCATCGGGGCCGTGCACCGTCTCGGGGGCCAGCGGCGGCGGACCGAACGACGCCTCCCCGATGTCGGGCAGCGTGGCGGTCGGGGCCGTCCAGGCCTCGGGCGCGAAGTGTTCCGGCCGGCGGTAGCCCTCGATGTGCTCGAGCCCCTCGCCCGTCGGGTGCTGTGTCTCGCCCTGCGTGCCCTCGGACGGCGGCTGCAGGACCGCTTCCTGCTCAGGGGCCAGTGTTACCGCACCGTCGTCCGGCTCGTTCGTCACTGCGGTGTGTGGATCTTGCGCCATTCTGGATCACCCGGCTTCTCTCAGAGCTGCGATGTACGGGCTGCGATGTACGGGCTGCGATGTACGAGCTGCGATGTACAAGCTGTGCTGTGCAGAGCTGCGCTGTGATGCCTTCCAGGACGCCGCGGCCGCAACGTTTAGGGTCAATGCCCCTTCTACTGCCGCCTGACAAGTGCCGCAATGAGCCTTTTGCGCCGACTGGGCGGGGAGGCGGCCGGGCCGGTGAACGGCGGGCCGAGACCGTCGGCTGACGGCCTCTCACATCTCCTACGGCACACAGGACATCGGCTCGCTCCCGCACCTCACCGCGAGCGGCCGGGTCCGCGCCCCCG
The DNA here is from genome assembly GCF_042740015.1 of Streptomyces sp. NPDC059037. NCBI lineage: Bacteria > Bacillati > Actinomycetota > Actinomycetes > Kitasatosporales > Streptomycetaceae > Streptomyces > Streptomyces sp. NPDC059037. The sequence goes on along the minus strand of NZ_JBHYIG010000254.1, from coordinate 7,789 downwards.
AGGCCACCGCACTCCCACAAGACCGGTCGGGTCCTGCGAACAAATGGCGCCTGCCCGGCCTCCGCCGCCCTCTCGCCCCCCACCCCGGCACTCACGCCCCGCGCGCTGCGGGAGAGAACGGGGCGCGATGCCCGAATCACGCCGACCTCGCTTGCTACGTTGCTGCGCATGTACGCGACGCGGATCTCCCACCACGTGAACGCCTCGCGCCCGGCCGTCTACCGGGCGCTCGTGGACGCGGACGCCATCGCCCGATGGCGGGTGCCGAGCGGCATGACGAGCGAGGTGCACGCGTTCGACGCCCGCGAGGGAGGCGAGTTCCGGGTGTCGCTCACCTACGACGCGCCGCACGGCGCCGGCAAGTCCGCCTCGCACACCGACACGTACCACGGCCACTTCGCCGAACTCGTCCCGGACGAGCGGGTGGTCGAGGTCCTCGCGTTCGAGGCCGAGGATCCCGCACTGCGCGGCACCATGACGATGACGACGACGCTCACCGACGGCGCCGACGGCGGCACCGACGTGGTGATCGTGCACGAAGGGATCCCCGACGCGATCCCGGCGGCCGACAACGAGACGGGCACCCGCATGGCCCTGGCCAACCTCGCCCGGCTCGTCGAGGAGAGTTCCTAGCCCGCACCGCTCATGACGGCACTTTTCCGGTACGCCGGGAGAGCGCCGCCGCCAGTACGACGACGGTCAGCAGGGCGAGGGCGGGCGCGAGCGCCGCCGGTGTGCCGTGGTCGAGTTGCAGCAGGCCGCCCGTCAGGGCGCCGGCGAACATCGCTGCGACGGAGAGGGATCTGCGCAGGGTCGCCGGGCCGGGGCGGTCGGAGGCGAGGGCGGTCAGGGTGCGGGTGAGGACCGTGGTGGTGAGATCCGGGACGGCGATGCGGTGCACGACCGCGTTCTGCAGGCCCATCCCCAGGGCAAGGAGCCCGATCAGTACGTGATCGACGTCGACGGCGGCGCTGGTCACCAGGGCCGCCGCGACCAGCACGGCGTGTGCCGCGACGAGCACCGCGAACAGCCGCACCCGGTCCGCGACCCGCGGCGCGAGCCGCCCTCCCGCCCATGCGCCCGCCACGAACGCGCCGCCCGCGAGGAGCGACGCGGTGGCGGACAACTGGGCGTAGCCCGCGAGCGCGAACCCGAGGAAGACCACGTTCCCGGTCATGTTGGCGACGAAGACGTGGTCGAGGCCCAGATAACTGACGGCGTCCACCAGGCCGGTGACGAAGGTCAGCACGACGAGCAGCGGGGGCAGCACGCCGTGGTGCTCGCGGTCGTCGGGGAAGAGCCGGGCGGCGGCGCGGTCGAGCAGCGAGGTCATGCGTTGACGGCGCGTCAGGGCTCGACCGGCTGGCCGAGCCCGCCCGCACGCCGCTCCCGGCCGGCCTTTCCGAGCGGGACCTTGCCGTGGCAGGAGGCCCACACCGCGTCGTCCCCCTTCACCAGGCAGCCGCGTGACTCGGCCGCATGGCTCGTGTCGTCCGGGGCGGCCACCGCCGGGCGGCGTCGGGAGCGGCGAGGGCCGAGGCCAGGGCGCGGTGAGGTCGCACGGCGGTTCTCCTGTCGAAGTGATGGGGGGCCGGTCACCGCCAAGTGACCGTGGCCGGGCCACCGTCAAGTGATCCGGGCCAGGCCACCGTTACCCGAAACGCCGGACGGCGGCGGCGTCCGCGCGCCCGGTCACGCCCAGAACGACCCGAATGGGCCGGTGCCAAGGGCGCCGAACCCCCTGTCACTTGGGCGTTCGCCCCTCCAGCGCCGTCTGCCAGGCCGGTGCCGCCGCCTCGGGAGCCGGCGCCGCGCGGCGGCCGCCCCGGGCGAAGAAGTCGGCCAGCGGGAGCGTCGCCGCCCCGACGGTCACCGCGTCGGGTCCGAGGCGGCCGAGGCCGATGGTGACCCGGTCCGCGGGGTAGGCGAGGGCGTAGGTGGGGATGTGGCGCTCGACCGCCGTGAGGAAGCGCTGCCCGAGCTGGAGTCCGGCCCAGCCGCCGACCAGGATGCGCTCGGGCTGGAAGAGGTTGATCAGGTCGGAGAGGCCCGCTCCCAAATACTCGGCGGTCTCCTCAAGGACCGCAAGGGCCGTCGGGTCGGCGGCGCGGTCGCCCTCCGGGTAGGCGGCGCCGAGCATGGCGGTGAGCGCGCCCTCCTCGTCGGAGCCCCGAGGCGCCCGCCCGCCCGCCTCCTGCCACCGTTCGAGCAGCGCCTCCGCCCCCGCGTACGCCTCGAGACAGCCCAGCGCCCCGCACCGGCACCGTCTGCCACGGACCCGCACCGTGAGGTGTCCCCACTCGACGGCGCGGCCCTGCTTCGCGTCCTCGGTCACCACGCACGCGCCCACACCCGAGCCGAAGAGGACCACCACCGCGTTGCGCGTGCCGCGTCCGGCGCCGAACCACATCTCCGCCTGGCCCAGCGTCTTGGCGCCGTTGTCGATGAAGTACGGGACGGAGTCGGGGAGTTGACCCGTCTCGCGGAGCAGCGACTCCAGTGGGACCGCGTCCCAGCCGATGGTCTGTCCATGCACCACCGCGCCGAGTTCGGGGTCGCGCGCGACGATTCCCGGCACGCCGATCCCGACGCCGATGACGGCGTCGTCCGAGCCGCCCGCCGCGCCGATGACCTCGGTGATCCCGTCCCTGATGAGTCCCGCGACGCCCTCCACGTCGTGGCCCTTCAGGGTCAACGGCCGCTCAGCACGGGCAAGTTCGGAGAGCGAGAGGTCGAAGAGCTCGACGCGGACCCGGGTCTCGCCGACGTCCACACCGATCAGCCGCCCGCGGTCCGGTGCGACGCGCAGCAGGGTGCGGGGCCGGCCGCCGTCGGACTCCACGCTGCCCGCCTCCTCCACGAGGCCCTCCGCCACCAGCTCGGCCACGACATTGCTGATGGAACCTGAACTCAGCCCGGTGGCGGGCCCGAGCGTGAAGCGGCTCATCGGCCCGTCGAAGTACAGCCGCCGCAGCACGGCGGCGCGGTTCTCCCGCCGCAGGTCGTGCACCGTACGCCCGTTGCGCTGCCCTGCCATGTGGTTCCTTCCGGCCTGCTCTGCCTCGAACTTGGTCCTGTGCGACCTCTTGACGCTATCTTCCCCGCCGGTTTAACTCACGTCCTAAATTAAGTCATGAGGTCATTCAGAAGGTGAACACGGAGCCCGCCCGACCCGGCCCCCGGCCCTTCGCCTCATGACTCCCTCCGGAAGGGACACCTGGAGACATGAGCAGATTCCGAGCGCCCGCCGCCGGCGCCGCCACCCTCGCGCTCGCCCTCGCCGCGTCCCCCTGCGGCGGAGGTACGTCGACGGGCGGTGCCGGATCCAACGACTCGCCGAAGACGCTGACGTACTGGGCGTCGAATCAGGGCCCCAACCTCGCAGCGGACAAGAAGATCCTCGGGCCCGAGCTCGACAAGTTCGAGAAGCAGACGGGCATCAAGGTGAAACTCGAGGTCATCCCCTGGTCGGAGCTGCTCACCCGGATCCTCACCGCGACGACTTCGGGCCAGGGCCCCGACGTACTGAACATCGGCAACACCTGGAGCGCGTCGCTCCAGGCCGGCGGCGCCCTGCTGCCCTGGGACGAGAAGAACTTCGCGAAGATCGGCGGCAAGGACCGGTTCGTCGAGTCCGCGCTCGGCTCGGCGGGGGCACCGGACAAGGACCCGGCGGCCGTGCCGCTCTACTCCATGGCGTACGCCCTCTACTACAACAAAAAGATGTTCGCGGAGGCCGGGATCGACGGGCCGCCCGCCACCTGGGACGAACTGGTCGCCGACGGCAAGAAGCTCTCCAAGGACGGGAGTTGGGCCCTGGGAGCGGAGGGCGCGAACCTGGCCAACAACATCCACCAGATCTTCGTCCTCGGCAAACAGCACGGCGCCGACTTCTTCACCGCGGACGGCAGACCCGACTTCACCTCCGACGGCGCGGTCGCGGCCGTGAAGCAGTACGTCGACCTGATGGCCAAGGACAAGGTCATCGCGCCCGGCAACGCCGAGTACGCGCAGAACCAGTCGCTGAGCGACTTCGCCAAGGACAAGACGGCGATGGTCCTGTGGCAGGCCGCGGCCACCACCTTCAAGTCGCAGGGCATGAGCGACAAGGAGTGGGGCGTGGCGCCCGTGCCGGTCGCCTCCGGCGCTCCCGGGCAGGGCAAGGCCACCAACTCGATGGTCGCGGGCATCAACATGGCCGTGTTCAAGAACACCAAGAACATCGACGGCTCACTGAAGTTCGTGAAGTTCATGACGAGCGACGCGGAGCAGAAGATCCTCTGCGCCGCCTACGGCTCCGTACCGCCCGTCAAGGCCGCACAGCAGGACCCCGCCTTCGACCGCCCCGAACTGAAGGTCCTGCGCGACACCTTGGCCAAGAGCGCCGCGCCGCTGCCCCAGGTGCCCGACGAGTCGCAGTTCGAGACCGCCGTCGGCACCGCCGTCAAGAACCTCTTCGCGCACGCCGCGGCAGGACGCGAGGTGACCACGGCATCGGTGAAGGCCGAACTGGCCAAGGCCCAGCAGCAGATGTCTCAGCAGTGAGCGCTGCGACAGGGCAGCGCCGCCGCAGGCCCGGACGCCTGCGCCGCATCGGACTCCCGTACCTCCTGCTGCTCCCCGCCCTCCTCCTCGAAATCCTCGTCCATCTGCTGCCGATCGTCACCGGCATCGTGATGAGCTTCAAGGAGCTCACCCAGTTCTTCATCCGCGACTGGGGCGCCGCGCCCTGGGCGGGCCTGGACAACTACAAGGTCGCCGTCGACTTCGACGCGCCCGTCGGGCAGGCGCTGCTCCACTCGTTCCTGGTCACCTGCGCCTTCACCCTGCTCTCGGTCGGCCTGTGCTGGCTGCTCGGCACAGCCACCGCGATCTGTCTGCAGGAGACGTTCCGGGGCAGGGGCGTGCTGCGTGCGCTCTTCCTCGTGCCGTACGCACTGCCGGTGTACGCCGCCGTGATCACCTGGGGCTTCATGTTCCAGCGCGACAACGGCCTGATCAACCACGTCCTGCACGACCAGCTCGGCCTCACCGACAGCGCCACGTTCTGGCTCATCGGCGACAACAGCTTCGTCGCGCTGCTCACCGTGTCGGTGTGGAAGGGCTGGCCGTTCGCCTTCCTCATCATGATGGCAGGCCTGCAGAACATCCCCCGCGAGATGTACGAGGCCGCCGCCCTCGACGGCGCCGGGGTGTGGCAGCAGATCCGCCGCATCACGCTGCCCTCGCTCCGGCCCGTCAACCAGGTGCTCGTCCTGGTCCTCTTCCTCTGGACGTTCAACGACTTCAACACGCCGTTCGTCCTGTTCGGCAGGGCGGCGCCCGAGGCGGCGGACCTCGTCTCGATCCACATCTACCAATCGTCGTTCGCCACCTGGAACTTCGGCACCGGCTCCGCCATGTCCGCCCTGCTGCTCCTGTTCCTGCTCGCGGTGACGGGCGTCTATCTGCGGGTCACGTCACGCGAGAGGAAGTCGGTCCATGCATAGCGTCCGGTCACCGATGGCGCCGCCCCGCTCGTTCCTCTGGTCCCGGCGGATCTTCCTGACCCTGCTCACCGGGTTCGTGCTGCTTCCGGTCTTCGTGATGGTGTCCAGCTCGCTCAAGCCCCTCGAAGACGTGTCGGGGAAGTTCCGCTGGCTGCCCAGCGGGCTCACGATCCGCCCGTACATCGACATCTGGAAGACCGTTCCGCTGGCGAAGTACTTCATGAACTCGCTGATCGTGGCGGGCGCGGCCACCGTCTGCTCGGTGGTGATCGCCGTCTTCGCCGCCTACGCCGTCAGCCGCTACCGGTTCCGCGGCAAACGCGTCTTCACGGTGACCGTCCTGTCGACGCAGATGTTCCCCGGAATCCTGTTCCTGCTGCCGCTGTTCCTCATGTACGTCAACATCGGCAACGCCACCGGGATCGCCCTGTTCGGCTCGCGCGCCGGCCTCGTCCTCACCTATCTCACCTTCTCGCTGCCGTTCTCGATCTGGATGCTCATCGGGTACTTCGACTCGGTGCCGCGCGACCTGGACGAGGCGGCCCTCGTGGACGGCTGCGGGCCGCTCGGCGCGCTCTTCCGCGTCGTCGTCCCCGCCACGGTCCCCGGCATCGTCGCGGTCGCCGTCTACGCCTTCATGACCGCCTGGGGAGAAGTGCTCTTCGCCTCCGTCATGACGAACGACACCACCCGCACCCTCGCCATCGGCCTGCAGGGCTACTCCACCCAGAACGACGTCTACTGGAACCAGATCATGGCCGCGTCACTCGTCGTCAGCGTGCCCGTGGTCGCGGGGTTCCTGCTGCTCCAGCGCTATCTGGTGGCCGGCCTGACCGCCGGAGCCGTCAAGTGACCCATCCCTCTACGTCTGAGAGGACGTCCGTGTCGTCCGTGTCGTCTGCGTCCCGCCTCATCGACCTCGCCGCACTCCCGCACGACTTCGCGTGGGGCACGGCCACATCGGCGTACCAGATCGAAGGAGCCGTCGCGCGGGACGGCCGCTCCCCGTCGATCTGGGACACCTTCTCGCACACCCCCGGAAAGATCGACAACGACGATCACGGCGACATGGCCTGCGACCACTACCACCGCTGGCGCGAGGACATCGCCCTGATGAGGCAACTGGGCACCAACGCCTACCGGTTGTCCCTGGCCTGGCCGCGCATCGTGCCCGGCGGCGACGGGCCGGTCAACGCCAAGGGCCTCGACTTCTACGACCAGTTGATCGACGGACTGCTCGACGCGGGCATCACCCCGTCCGTGACCCTCTACCACTGGGACCTGCCACAGGTCCTCCAGGACCGCGGTGGCTGGCCGGAGCGCGAGACCGCCGAGCACTTCGCCGCGTACGCGTCCGTGGCCGCCGCCCGTCTCGGCGACCGCGTCACGCAGTGGGCCACCCTCAACGAACCCCTCTGCTCCGCCTGGATCGGCCACCTGGAGGGCCGCATGGCGCCCGGCCTGACCGATCTGACCGCCGCCGTGCGCGCCTCCTACCATCTGCTGCTCGGGCACGGCCTGGCCGCGCAGGCGATCCGGGCGGCGGCGCCCCGCGCGCAGATCGGCATCGTCAACAACCTCTCCACCGTCGAGCCCGCCACCGACCGCCCCGAGGACATCGCGGCCGCCCGGCGCGTCGACGGCCACACCAACCGCTGGTGGCTCGACCCGGTGCACGGCCTCGGCTTCCCCGCCGACATGCGCGAGGTGTACGGGGTCGAACTCCCGGAGCGGGCAGGGGACTTGGCGACCATGGCGGGGCCGCTCGACTGGCTGGGCCTGAACTACTACTTCCCGGCCGCCGTCGCCGACGATCCCACCGGGCCCGCGCCGCACGCCCGCCAGGTGCGCCGCCACGGCGTACCGCGCACCGCCATGGACTGGGAGATCGACGCGCGGGGCATCGAGACCCTGCTGCTGCGCCTCACCCACGAGTACGGGGCGCGCAAGCTGTACGTCACCGAGAACGGCTCGGCCTACCCCGACGTCGTACGGCCCGACGGCACGGTCGACGACCCTGAGCGCGCCGACTACCTGGTCCGGCACCTCGCCGCGTGCGCGAGCGCCGCCCGCAAGGGCGCGCCACTCGCGGGGTACTACGCGTGGTCGCTGCTCGACAACTTCGAGTGGGCCTACGGCTACGACAAGCGGTTCGGCCTCGTCCACGTCGACTACGCGACGCAGCGGCGCACCGTCAAGGGGAGCGGCCACCGCTACGCGGCCATCGTCCGCGACCACCAGGGGCGCGCGCACCGCGCCGCCTGAGACGGCGAGCGGCGGCTCCCGGCCGTGTTCGACCG
>NZ_JBHYIG010000253.1:0-14542 GCF_042740015.1 Streptomyces sp. NPDC059037 | reverse complement strand
CAGGGACGGCACCTGCCCCACACAGTCACCGGCCGTCGGCTAGCCGGTGGCCTTCCGCCCCCGCGCGAAGCGGTTGACGGGCGGCAGCCAGCACAGCACGATCGCCGCGATGGCCGCGAACACCGCCACGCGGCTCGTCCACAGGACCGAGTCGGGTTCGTAGTCGCCGAGGATCAGGAGGTGCGGGAACAGCGCGATCACGGCCGAGACGGTGATGAGGACGCGGGCCCAGACGGCGGCGCTCTTGCGGGCGGCGAGCGCGAAGATCAGCAGGCAGACCGCGGTGAATATCGCGAATCCTGCACGGGCGGACAGGGTGCCCGCGCGGTCGCTGATCATCTCGTCCCAGATGGGACCCGAGAGGGCCTTGATGTCCGCCGCGGAGGTCCCCGAGGGCAGTCCGACGACGTCCGGGTGGTCCTGGATGACGTCGTTGATGTTGTCCTCGGCCATGTCCTCGCCGCCGGCGAAGACGAGGACGGCGCCGATGATCGCGGCGACCGCGGAGAGGACCGTGGTCCACACCAGAGCGGTGAGGGTGCCGGGTCGCCTGACCGCGCGGCCCGAGTGGCTCGCAGGGCCCGCGGGGTGGGGACCGTGGTGCGCGGGTGCGGCCGGGTAATGGCTCACGAGCGTAAGTCTCCTCAGAGATGATTGGACGAGCGGGATTGGCTCGACCATTCCACGGGTACCGGGAACGCATCCAGCTTTTTCTGGAAGAAATCGCCAGATAATTTAGGGTGTTCTCCGGATCAGTTTCTGCGGCGGCTATGCTGCAATGCCGTAAAACACAAAGGAGTCGGAGAGCGAGTCGCCGAGCATGGCCTTATCCGGTCCGCAGCAGTACCCCACGGAGCTGCTGGACACCACGATGGATCAATTACGTACGCTGCTCGCCGTGCACGAGACGGGCACGGCGCTCGCCGCCGCCCGGCAGCTGGGGCGCGAGCAGTCCAGCGTGCAGAAGCAGCTGGACACGATGAACCGCACCTTCGGAGCGCTGTGCGGCGAAGCCCTCGTCCTGAAGCGGGGGCGCGGCAAGGACGTCCTTTTCACCCCCACCGGCGAGACCCTCGTCGACCTGGCAAGGCGCACGCTCGGCCAGTGGACCGACGGTCTGCACGACGCGCGCCGCCGCCTCGGACGCACCCTGTCGGTCGGCTCCACCCGCTACACGCTGGGGTTTCTCCTGGACGCGGTGGAGCGGGTGAGCGACGCCTACGAACGCCGCGGCGTCGATCTGAAGGTCACCCATGTCCGCACCGGGGACCTCTTCGCCAAGCTGCGGAGCAAGGAACTCGACCTGGTCTGCGGCAGTGTCGTGGTCATCGAGGGCGAGGAGGCCGAGCTCGACCCCTACGAGGTCATCGAGTGGCGGCGCAGCGGACTCTCGCTGCTCACGAACCTGCCCGACGAGCGCCTTCCGGGTGCTTCGGTCGGCGCGAGCGAACTGCCCGAGCTGCCGCTCGTGGTGTCGGCCGGCGGTCTGATCGGCCGCTTCCTCACCTCCTGGTACGGCGCCGACTACCGCAAGGAGCTGTCCATCGCCGCCGAGATAGAGGCCGCGCACTACGGCTTCGAGCTGCTGCGATCGGGCGTGGTCAGCGGGGCGATGCTGGTCACGCGGGGCATCGCCGAGGCCGCCGAGAGCGGCAGCCTCCCGGAGGCCGGGGGGCTGCGCAGGCTCGACGTCATCGGCGACACGGGACCGCGGACCGAGGTACTCGTGGGTGTGTTCACGCGGCGCGGCGACCGCGATTCCTACGATTCGGGGCATCCCTTGAACCTGCTCTGGGACGCGCTCGCCAAGGAGAATGAGCGGTGGTGGCTCAGTAGCTGAATTATCCATTCCGTATATGACCGGAGTATGTGGTCTAGACGTGTGGAGAATTCATGTTGCGCGCGTGCTTCATATTGCATTTACTCGGTTATGCAAGGTCTCGTTCGCGGTCATTGAGACTGCCGGTGCGCCGCAGTGACCCGGTCGAGGTGGATGAGGATGTCGTGCGAGGGCGCGAGCCTGATCTTGTACGGGCCGTCCGGCCATCCGCTGCCGATGCTGCGCGTCACCCGGGCCTTGCTCAGCCACGCGCGGGTCGGGTCCGGCAGCGAGCGCAGGTCCACGAAGTAGTCGTCGAGGCGCACCTTGTCGAGCGTGTGCTCGTTCATGCCGCGCGTCGCCGGGCCCACCGTCACGGACTTCCACTTGCCGTTGTCGGGGCCCTGGGCCATGAACGCCCCCTGGTCGAAGGTGAACCCCATGCTGACGTAGCGCCCGCCGAGCCGCTCGCGCAGGAAGGCGCCCTGCATCTTCGGGTAGCGCGGGTCGTAACTCTCGTACGCGACATGGGCGTTGTGGGCCGACAGGAGCACCTTGTCGCCCGTCCTGCGCTGCCACCAGGCGGTGTTCTCCGCCATGATGCGGTCGCGGTGCAGCATGGCCTTCTTCGAACCCTCGGGGGTGTCCAGGGCAAAGGCGTAGAGCGTGGCGGTCTGCGAGACCGACCGGGCGTGCTGCAGCGCCCACGTGAACTTCCCGCCGGGGCGGTCGGGTTGGCGCTGCTTCAGTAGCTCGAAGGCCTTCCATGCCTGCCCGGCCAGCTTCCGCCGCTCCTCCAGGGGCCTGCCCATGTAGGTGTCCCCGTCCGCGAGGCGGCGGATCGGTGCGTACAACTCCTTGATCCTGGGCAGCAGTTCGGGCTCGTGCGCGCGGACGTACTCCTCGACGCCGCCGAACACCTCGGCGCCGAGTTCCGGGTAGTTGAGGTCGTTCCCCATGAACCGCAGCTGCTTCCGGTGCGGGTGCTTCTCGTTGTACGCGCGCATCCAGGTCAGCAGCTCGACGTACTCCTCCGTGTCCCAGGGCGTCTTCGCCAGCTCCTGGTGGACCAGCTCGCGCACATCGCCTTCGCCCCCGCGCACATACGTGTCGAAGCGCAGGCCCGTCGTCCAGCTGACCTCCTGCGCGAAGGTGGTGAAGCCCTTCTCCTCGACCAGATACCGGAACACCCGGTCCTTCATGGTGAAGAACTCGTGCGAGCCGTGCGTGGCCTCGCCGAGCCCCACCACCGAGGCATCGCCCACCATCCGGCCCAGCGGCCGCAGATCCCCGGCGTCCCCGCCCGGATCGGTGGACCGCAGCGGGTGGGCCGCGCGCTCGATCGCCGGGACCGGATCCGCCGCCCGGGGCGTCGCGCGGGCGGCCTGGGGAGCGAGCAGCGCCCCCGTCCCGACTGCCGTGACCAGCAGGAGCGGGACCCTTCGCCGCGTCACGCGTGTCATGCCGTACCTCCTCGATTCGCCTGTCATGAGCGGGACACCACGATTCCGGGCGGCCGATGGCGCCGCCATCCGGCAGGCACCCCCATCGCCGGTGGGGTCTGCTCCACCACGGCCTTGGCGTGTACGTTCTCCTCCATGGCGGAATTCGTACTCGTGGCGGGCGCGTGGCTCGGATCGTGGGCCTGGGACGACGTGGCGCGGGAACTGCGGGCGGCCGGGCACGGCGCCCACCCGCTGACGCTCTCCGGCCTCGCCGACAAGCAGGGCGCACCGGCCGGACAGCAGACCCATGTGCAGGACATCGTCGGCGAGGTGGAACGCCTCGGCCCGCGCGATGTCGTCCTCGTCGGGCACAGCTACGCGGGCATCCCCGTCGGCCAGGCCGCAGAGCTGATCGGCGACCGGCTCACCCGCGTGGTGTTCGTCGACTCCAACGTCCCGGTCGACGGTGAGTCGTTCGCCTCCGCGTGGTGGCAGGGCCAGGAGGTGTTCGAGGAGACGCTCGCCGAGAACGACGGCTGGTGGCCGCCCCCGGCCGCGGCCGAGTTCGACGGGCAGGGGCTCGACAGTGAACAGGTCGCCCGGTTCGCGAGCGGCTCGACACCGCACCCCGGCGCCACGCTGACCGAAACCGCGGAGCTCGCCCGCCCGCTCGGCGAGCTCCCGGCGACGTACATCAAGTGCCTGCTCGACGGCCGAGAGCCGATGGACGACGTGGCCGAGCTGCTCAAGAGCGAGCGCTGGCGGCTCGTCGAGATGGACACCGGCCACTGGCCGATGTTCTCCCAACCGCGCGAACTGGCAAGGATTCTGCACGCGAGCGCGCAGCGGTCGCTCTAGGGACAGCTAGGGACAGCTAGGGATAGCGCAGATACCGGCGGCGCATCGCGCGGAAGCCCGCGAGGTCGTCCTGCCAGGCGGCCACCACCGCGTCCGTGTCCGCGCCCGCGTCGATCTGGGTGCGGACCCGGGTGGTGCCCGTGAGCTTGTCGATCCAGTTGTCGGAGCGCCAGGCGAAGCCGCTCCACACCTTCTTGGCGGTCACGAGCAGCGCGATGCCGGTGCGCACCGGGTCGTACGACTCCCGGTCGTGGACATGGAGTTGGACGCCGCCGATCGTCTTGCCCTGGAACTTGGAGAACGTCGGCGCGAAGTACGCCTCCCTGAAGTGCGCACCGGGCAGGCCGAGTTCATTGACGGCCGCCGCCCACTTGCGGTCGATGCCCTCCGCGCCCAGGAGCTCGAAGGGGCGGGTCGTGCCGCGCCCCTCCGAGAGGTTCGTGCCCTCGAAGAGGCAGGTGCCGCTGTAGACCAGGGCGGTGTCGGGCGTCGGCATGTTCGGGCTCGGCGGTACCCACGGAAGGCGGGACGCGTCGTAGAAGTCCGAGCGCTTCCACCCCGTCATCCGCACGGTCTCCAGCTCCACGGGCCGCTCAAGGAACTCGCCGTTGAACAGGAGCGCGAGCTCCGTCACCGTCATCCCGTGCGCCTGCGCGATCGGCTGCCGGCCGACGAACGTCGCGAACTCCTTGTGCAGGACGGGCCCGTACGCGCCGCGCCCCGTCACCGGATTCGGCCGGTCGAGGACCATGAACCGCTTGCCCGCGAGCTCGGCCGACTCCATGCAGTCGAAGAGCGTCCAGATGTACGTGTAGAAGCGCGCGCCCACGTCCTGGATGTCGAAGACGATCGTGTCGACCCCGGCCGCGGTGAAGATGTCGGCCAGCGCCCGACCGCTCTTCTGGTACGTGTCGTAGACGGGAAGGCCGGTCGCCGGATCGTCGTAGCGCCCCTCGGAGCCGCCCGCCTGCGCCGTCCCCCGGAATCCGTGCTCGGGCCCGAACACCGCGACCAGATTCACCCGCTCATCGGCGTGCATGACGTCCACGATGTGGCGTACGTCCCTGGTGACACCGGTGGGGTTGGTGACCACGCCGACCCGCTCGCCGTCCAGCGGCGCGTACCCGTCGGCGGCAAGGCGCTCGAAGCCGGTGCGCAGGCGCCGCCCGCCGCCCGAACCGCCCCCCTCTACTGAAGCGGCGGAAGCGGGGGAGGCCGCGGTCAGGGCGGTGAGGGTGGAGGCGGCCAGCAGGCCGCGTCTGGACAGGCTGCGTCGGGACAGGTTCATGCAGAGACCTCCGTGAGCGCGGTGGCTGTCATGGCCACGCACGCTAGCGCGCGGACCTCCGGCGGGGAACGAACCCGGCTGGACGACCCCCTTCCGCCAGCACATACCGACTGGTTAGTCTGCGATCACAGCGGAGCCGCAGCCGAAGGAGACCGAACGTGGAGACCCTGCAGGACAAGGGAGTTGTCGTCACCGGTGCCGGAGGCGGCATCGGGGCCGCGCTGGCCCGCCGCTTCGCCGCGGCGGGCGCGCGCGTCGTGGTCAACGACCTGGACGCCGCCAAGGCCGAGGCGGTGGCCGGCGAGATCGGCGCCGTCGCCGTTGCCGGCGACGCGTCTGCGGTTGTGGCCGAGGCCAGAGAGGCGCTCGGCGGCACCGTCGACGTGTACTGCGCCAACGCGGGTCTCGGCTCCGGCGGCTCGGAGGCCGCGCCGGAAGACGTCTGGGCGAGGGCCTGGGACGTCAACGTCATGGCTCACGTCCGCGCGGCGCACGAACTGCTTCCCGGCTGGCTGGAGCGCGGCAGCGGCCGCTTCGTCTCCACCGTCTCGGCGGCCGGACTGCTCACCATGATCGGCGCCGCGCCCTACAGCGTCACCAAGCACGGCGCGTACGCCTTCGCCGAATGGCTCTCGCTCACCTACCGCCACCGCGGGATCAGCGTCCACGCGATCTGCCCGCAGGGCGTACGCACGGACATGCTCGCCGCCACCGGCAGCGCGGGCGACCTCGTGCTCACGCCCACCGCGATCGAACCCGCCGACGTCGCCGACGCGCTCTTCGCCGGGATGGCCGAGGACCGCTTCCTGATCCTGCCGCACCCCGAGGTCGCCGAGTACTACCGGATCCGCGCCGCCGAACCCGACAAGTGGCTGACGGGCATGAACCACATCCAGCAGAAGTGGGAGGCGACGGAGCGGTGAGCGACACGACCTCCAGCGCCTCGATATACGACGCCAAGCCCTGGCTCGGCCGCCTCGACGAAGCCCAGCGCGGGCCCGTCGAGCCCGCCGACTCCGTCGTGCACGCCTTCCGGGCCGCCCTCGCCAGGGCCCCCGAGCACACGGCCCTCGCCTACTTCGACGGACGCCTCACCTACCGCGAGACGGACGCCCTCACCGACTCCGTCGCCGGACACCTGGCCGCGCGCGGGCTCGCGCGCGGCGACCGGGTCGCGATCCTGCTGCAGAACACGCCGCACTTCGTGATCGCGCTGCTCGGCGCGTGGAAGGCGGGCGCCACGGTCGTGCCGGTCAACCCCATGTACAAGACGGCGGAGGTCCGGCACGTCCTCGCGGACGCCGACGTGACGGCGCTGATCTGCGCGGACCGCGCATGGGAGACGTATCTGCGCGAGACGGCCGCCGCATCTCCCGTACGCATCGTGCTCACCGCCTGCCAGCTCGACCTGCAGAGCCGCGACGACGCCCGGGTGCTCGACTTCGAGCGCCTGCCGCAGGCCGCCGATGCCGAGGACCTGGTGACGGTCGCGCGCCAGGGACTCCCGGCGCCGTCGGACCGTGAACTCGGCCCGGCGGACGTCGCGTTGATCAGCTACACGTCGGGCACCAGCGGCACCCCCAAGGGCGCCATGAACACCCACGGCAACATCACCTACAACGCCGAGCGGCAGCGCACCGGCTCCGGAATCCCCGAAGGCGCCTGCTACTTCGCGATGGCGCCGCTGTTCCACATCACCGGCATGGTCGCGCAGATCGCCGGCTGCATCGCCAACGCGGGCACCCTCGCGCTCGCCTACCGCTTCGACGCGGGAGTCGTCCTCGACGCCTTCGCCGAGCACAAACCCGCGTACACCGTGGGCCCCTCCACCGCCTTCATGGCGCTGGCCGCCCACCCCTCCGTGACGCGGGAGCACTTCGACTCCTTCGCGATGATCTCCTCGGGCGGTGCGCCGCTGCCGCCCGCCCTGGTGGAGAAGTTCGCCGCGAACTTCGGGCCCTACCTCCACAACGGCTACGGCCTCACCGAGTGCACCGCCCCCTGCGCCTCCGTGCCGCCCGGCCTCCAGGCGCCGGTCGATCCGGTGTCGGGGACCCTCGCGGTCGGCGTACCGGGGCCGGAGACCGTCGTACGCATCGTCGACGACTTCGGCAAGGACGTGCCCTTCGGGGAGCAGGGCGAGATAGCCGTGCGCGGCCCGCAGGTCGTCCCCGGCTACTGGAAGCGGCCCGACGCCACCGACGAGGCCTTCCCCGGCGGCGAGCTGCGCACCGGCGACATCGGCTTCATGGACGCCCAGGGCTGGCTCTACGTGGTGGACCGCAAGAAGGACATGATCAACGCGTCCGGCTTCAAGGTCTGGCCCCGCGAGGTGGAGGACGTCCTCTACACCCACCCCGCGGTCCGCGAGGCCGCGGTGGTCGGCGTCCCGGACAGCTACCGGGGAGAGACCGTCAAGGCGTACGTGAGCCTGCGGCCGGGGGCCGAAGAGACACCGGAGGCGTTGGCGGACCACTGCAAGGAGCGGCTCGCGGCGTACAAGTATCCGCGGGCCGTCGAGATCCTGCCGGAGCTCCCGAAGACGACAAGTGGGAAGATCCTCCGGCGGGAACTGCGTTCTCGTACCAACAACAGCAAGTGACATCGGAAGGAAGGTGGCGGCAGTGGCCAGGACGACGGACGGTGACGGTACGCCCGTCCCTCAGCGGCTGCTCGCCGCCGCGACGCGGCTCTTCGCCGAGCGCGGCTACGACCGCACATCGGTGCAGGAGATCGTGGAGTCGGCAGGCGTCACCAAGGGCGCGCTCTACCACTACTTCGGCTCCAAGGACGATCTCCTGCACGAGGTGTACGCGCGCGTGCTCCGCGTCCAGCAGGAGCGCCTCGACGCGTTCGCGGACGCCGACGCGCCCATCGAGCAGCGGGTGCGGGACGCGGCGGCCGACGTCGTCGTGACGACGATCGACAACCTCGACGACGCGTCGATCTTCTTCCGCTCCATGCACCATCTCAGCCCGGAGAAGAACAAGCAGGTGCGGGCCGAGCGCCGCCGCTACCACGAGCGGTTCCGCGCGCTGATCGAGGAGGGCCAGGAGGCCGGCGTCTTCTCCAAGGCGACCCCGGCGGACCTGGTGGTGGACTACCACTTCGGCTCGGTCCACCACCTGTCCACCTGGTACCGCCCGGACGGCCCGCTCACCCCGCAGCAGGTCGCCGATCACCTGGCGGACCTGCTGCTGAGGGCGCTGCGGCCGTAAGGAGCGCCCCTTCGGGGCGCCCGAAGGGGCGCGGGGAACTGCGCGACCAGCCACGACGGAGTCGCAGTGAAGCACAGTCCCCCGGAAGGCGCTTACAGGAACTTCTTCAACTCCCGCCGCGCCAGCGACCGCTGATGCACCTCGTCCGGTCCATCGGCCAACCGCAGCGTCCGCGCCGCGGCCCACAGTTCAGCGAGCGGGAAGTCCTGACTTACACCACCCGCGCCATGCAGCTGGACGGCCTGGTCGAGGATGCCGACGACCGTCCGCGGCGTCGCGATCTTGATGGACTGGATCTCCGTGTGCGCGCCCTTGTTGCCGACGGTGTCCATCAGCCAGGCGGTCTTGAGCACGAGCAGCCGCAGCTGCTCCACGGCGACCCGGGCGTCCGCGATCCACTCCTGGACGACGCCCTGCCGGGCGAGCGGCTTCCCGAAGGCCGTACGCGCCACGGCCCGCTGACACATCAGCTCGATGGCCCGCTCGGCCATGCCGATGAGCCGCATGCAGTGGTGGATGCGGCCGGGACCGAGCCGCGCCTGGGCGATGGCGAAACCGCCGCCCTCCTCGCCGATCAGGTTCGAGATGGGGACGCGTACGCGGTCGAAGACGACCTCGGCGTGACCGCCGTGGTAGTGGTCCTCGTAGCCGTACACCCGCATGGCGCGCCGCACTTCGAGGCCGGGAGTGTCCCTCGGCACGAGCACCATCGACTGCTGGCGGCGGATGTCCGCGCCGTCCGGGTCGGTCTTGCCCATCACGATGAAGACCTTGCAGTCCGGGTTCATCGCCCCGGAGATGTACCACTTGCGCCCGGTGATGACGTACTCGGCCCCGTCGGCGGACCGCTCGATGAGCGTGGTGATGTTCGTGGCGTCCGACGAGGCCACCTCCGGCTCGGTCATCGCGAACGCCGAGCGGATCTCACCGGCGAGCAGCGGCTCCAGCCACTGCTTCTTGTGCTCGTCGGAGCCGAACTGGGTGAGCACCTCCATGTTGCCGGTGTCCGGGGCCGCGCAGTTCAGCGCGGTGGGCGCGAGCTGCGGGGAGCGGCCGGTGATCTCGGCGAGCGGCGCGTACTGGAGGTTGGTGAGCCCGGCGCCGTGCTCGGCGTCGGGAAGGAAGAGGTTCCACAGGCCCTGCCTGCGCGCCTCGGCCTTCAGCTCCTCCACGATCGGGGGCGTGTCCCACGGAGAGGCAAGCGCGGCCCGCTGCTCGTCGGCGACCGGCTCGGCCGGGTACACGTGCTCGTCCATGAAGGCGAGCAGCTTGGCGCGCAGCTCTTCGGTGTGCGCGTCGTAGGCGAAGTCCATGGCGGGCTCAGCCCTCCTTTCGTTCCTGGAGCGTGCTGAGGCCGTGCTCGATGAAGACGGGGACGAGCTCGCCGATGCGGTCGAAGCCCGCGCCGACCGTCTGGCCGAGCGTGTAGCGGTAGTGGATGCCCTCCAGGATCACGGCGAGCTTGAACCAGGCGAACGCCGTGTACCAGTCGACCGCCGACACGTCGCGCCCCGAGCGCGCGGCGTACCGCTCGACCAGTTCGGCGGCCGCCGGGTGTCCGGGGGCGCCCGCCGTGGTGCTGATGGGGGAGTTCGGCAGTTCGAGCCGGGTGCTGTACATGACGAGCAGGCCCAGGTCGGTGAGCGGATCGCCGAGCGTGGACATCTCCCAGTCGAGGATCGCCTTGATCTTGTCGTCCGGGCCGATCAGGACGTTGTCGAGGCGGTAGTCGCCGTGTACGACGGTGGCCGCGGGGGAGACGGGCAGCTTGCGGCCGAGCGCCGCGTGCAGCTCGTCGATCCCGGCGAGGTCGCGGTTGCGCGATGCGTCGAGCTGCTTGCCCCAGCGGCGCAGCTGCCGGTCGAGGAAGCCGTCGGGCCGCCCGAAGTCACCGAGGCCGACCGCCGCGGGGTCCACGGAGTGCAGATCGACGAGGGTGTCGACGAGGCCTTCGACGGCGGCCCGGGTGCGCTCGGCGCCCAGCGGTGCCAGCTCGTCGGCCGTGCGGTACGGCGTGCCCTCCACGAAGTCCATCACGTAGAAGGGCGCCCCGATCACGGAGTCGTCCTCGCAGAGCAGCACCGGCGTCGGCACCGGTACGTCGGTCGGGTGCAGGGCGCTGATCACCCGGTGCTCGCGCTTCATGTCGTGCGCGGTCGCGAGGACGTGCCCGAGCGGCGGCCGCCGGACGACCCAGCGTGTGCTGCCGTCCGTCACGGCGTACGTGAGGTTCGACCGGCCGCCCTCGATCAGCCGGGCGGTGAGCGGTCCGCCCACCAGGCCCGGCCGTTCGCGGTCCAGATGGCCGCGCAGCTGGTCGAGATCGAGGCCTGGCGGGTGGTCTGGGCTCATCTTCGCTCCTGATCGGACGGTCGACGTCGAATGCGGTGCCGGTGGTGCCGGCTGTGCCGGTCTTTATGATGCCGACCAGTCGGTATGTCGTCCAGAGCGCAGCGGGAACGTGATCAGGATCGCGGTCGCGCTCACCGCCCCCGGCATGCCGATCCCCCGCCACAGACTGCCAGTTGGTGTCCGTGCGGGGGAAGGCGGCCGGTCCGTTCGGGGCGCGTGGCCCTCAGTGGTCGTCCCAGTGGCCGTCGTGCGGCGCGTGCCGATGGCCGTCGTGGAGGTAGTCGACGTGGTCGCCGTGCAGGACCGACGCGTGTCCGCAGCCGTCGCCGTGCCGGTGGTCGTGTCCCTCGTGGATGGCGTGCCCGCTGGGCTCGCACTCGTCCCAGTGCCCGGAGTGCAGGCGGTGCATGTGGCCGTCGTGCGCGTAGTCGACGTGGTCGCCGTGCGGCACCTCCGGGTGCCCGCAGGCCGGGCCGTGGATGTGCTCGTGCACCGGGTGCTCGTGATGAAGCTGGGTCATGACGCGTACACCTTCTGTGGGAGGGGGTGACCCTCTCAGGCTAGCCCTCGATGCCCCTTTGGTGGGGATATGGAAGCCTTGTTGATGTTTCCATCACTTCGCTTCTGTCACCGCACGACGGCACCCCTCGCAAGGGCGATTCCACGAAGGCGATCCCATGAAGGCGATCCCATGAAGGCGATCAGCTACCGCCAGTACGGCGGACCCGAAGTTCTCGAGTACGGCGATGTCCGCGACCCGAAGGTCGGACCCGACTCCGTCCTGGTGAAGGTCCGCGCCGCGTCCGTGAACCCCGTCGACTGGAAGTGCCGCGAGGGCCACCTCGACGCCATCATCGACCCCGTCTTCCCGGTGATCCCCGGCTGGGACGTCGCGGGCGTGGTGGTGCAGCCGGGCGCGTCCGTGCCGGAGTTCTCCGTGGGGGACGAGGTCATCGGATACGTACGCGAGGACTTCCTCTCCCGCGGCACCTTCGCCGAGTACGTCGCCGCCCCCGTGCGCACCCTCGCCCGCAAGCCGCGCAATCTGACCTTCGAGGAGGCCTCGGGCCTGCCGCTCGCCGGGCTCACCGCCTACCAGGTGATCACCAAGGCGCTCGCCGTGACGGAGGGCGACGTGGTGCTCGTGCACGCGGCGGCCGGCGGCGTCGGTTCGCTCGCCGTCCAGCTCGCCCGGCACGCGGGCGCCCGTGTCATCGGCACCGCGAGCGAGTCCAACCACGGCTTCCTGCGCGAACTCGGCGCGGAACCGGTCACCTACGGAGAGGGCCTGGCCGGGCGGGTGCGGGAGCTGGCGGCGGAGGGCGTGGACGCCGCCTTCGACACGGTCGGCGGTGACGCCCTCAAGGTGTCTGCCGAGGTCCTCGCGCCCGGCGGGCGCCTCGCCTCGATCTCGGACCCCGCGGTGATCGGCCTGGGCGGCGACTACTGCTGGGTGCGCCCCGACGCCGACGACCTGCAGCGCCTGGCGCAGCTCGCGGAGCAGGACGTCGTCACGGTCCATGTCTCCGAGACTCTCCCGCTGGAGCGGGCGGCCGACGCGCACCGTCTGAGCGCGGAGGGCCGCACCCGGGGCAAGATCGTCGTGACGGTGGACTGGACGGACTGAATCAGCGCCACCGGGGCCCGGCGGCTCAGAGCACAATCGCCGTCGCGCACACCGCGAGCGCCATCGTGCACAGCGTCGCCGTCGCAGCCGCCCGCCGTGTGAGCGGGCGCGGCGTGCTCGTGGCGGACAGGTCGGTGAGCCTGCGGTGCGCCACCGCGAGGAAGCCGAGCCAGAGCAGCAGACACAGGGCGCAGGCGAGAACGGACAGCGTGGTGGTGCCGTCGTGCAGCGCCGCCCGTGCCGCGAGGACCGCGGCGACGGTGCTGGACAGCGTCGTACGCCGCCACGCGAGCCGCGTGCGCTCGGGCTGCAGCCCCGGATCGCGGACCGCGGTCTGATCCGTCACCCTTCCCACCCGAAGAGCACGATGACGACCATGGCGAGCGCCACCACCGCGACGGCCAGGCTCAGCAGCGTCGGGAAGCGCGACGTGGGCAGGTCCTCGCCCCGCCGCATCGCCCGCTCGCAGCGCACCCAGTGGTTGACCGCCCGCAGCGAGCAGAGCACACCGGCGGCGAGCAGGGCCAGGGCGAGACCGATGCGCCATCCCCAGCGCAGGTCCGGCAGGAACTGGTCCACCGCGAAACCCCCGCCGATCAGGGCGAGCGCGGTGCGCAGCCAGGCGAGGAAGGTCCGCTCGTTGGCGAGCGAGAAGCGGTAGTCGGGGGTGTCGCCCTCCTCGCTGATCCGCTCGGGGGCGAACCACAGGCGCAGGCTCTGTACGAAGTTGCTCACCCGCCGCACACTAGCCCGCGCCGCCTCGCCCTACCGCGCGCGGAACTCCCGCAGCCGCTCGAAGGCGGCGAGCCCGTCCGGCGTCCACTCCCACTCGCCGAGCCGCCGCTCCAGCTCGTCCTCGGTGAGGAAGGCGTGCCAGTCGACCTCCTCGACCTGAGGGCTCACCGGCAGATCGCAGACCACTTCGTAGACGTACGACCACCAGGAGTGCCCCGCGCCGTCTTCGTACAGGAACTTGAACAGCGGGGTGGGCTGCGGGAGTCCACTGACCCCCAGCTCTTCCTGCGCCTCGCGCAGCGCCGCGTCGCCGTAGGACTCACCGGCCCCCACGACCCCTCCGACGAACATGTCGTAATGGGAGGGGAAGACGAGCTTGGTCGGTGTCCGGCGGTGCACGAAGACACGGCCATCGGGGTCCCGCACGAGGATGAACGCGCAGCGGTGGCGCAGACCCCGCGCGTACACCTCACCACGTGGGGCCTCGCCGATGACCTCGTCGTTCTCGTCGACGATGGTCAGGATCTCGTCGCGGGGGTCGGCCTGTCCGGATGTCGCGTCAGTCATGCCGACCATCCAACCTCACTGCCCCATGACGTACTTCACGGTGGGTCCCGCGGTCCAGCCGCCGTCGACGGCGATCTCGGCGCCCGTCACGTACGAGGCGGCGTCCGACAGGAGGAAGACCATGGCGCCGGCGATCTCGTGCGGCTCGCCGACCCGGCCCATGGGGGTGTTGGGGTACTTGCCCTCGCCCTTCTCGATGCCGAGCTCGGCCGTCATCGGGGTGTACGTCATGCCCGGGTGGACGGAGTTGACGCGGATCCGGGCGGTGCCGAGCTCCACGGCGCCGATCTTGGTGAGGCCGCGCACGCCCCACTTGGAGGCGCCGTAACCGGCGGTGAGGGCGAGGCCCATGAGCCCGGCGGCGGAGGAGATGTTGACGATCGACCCGCCCCCGTTCTCCTTCATCACCGGGATGACGCTCTTCATGCCGATGAAGACGCCGGTGAGGTTGATGTCGAGGACCTTGCGGAAGTGCTCGACCGACTCCGACTCCAGGAACTGTCCGGTGGATATCCCGGCGTTGTTCACCAGGCCGTGGATCCCGCCGAACTCGGCGACCGCGAACCGGGCGACGCGCTGCCAGTCCTCCTCGGACGTCACGTCGTGGTGCGCGAAGCGGGGCCGCGGCCCCGC
>NZ_JBHYIG010000252.1:0-14636 GCF_042740015.1 Streptomyces sp. NPDC059037 | reverse complement strand
CCCCACACATTGTTTGCTTCACATTTGACCGTAACGTGCGGCCCGGGCGCCCCCCCGGGGGGGGGGTGGCGCCGGGCGCCCCGACTGATGAGGGGAGAGTGCGGGTGCTGTGTGACGGCACTCAGCAGCTCTTGGCCCCGGTGCGCAGGGCGAGCGCGGTGTTCGCCGCCACGGTGGCGGTGAACCGGCCGGAGGCGTCCACCGTGACGCTCTTGCCGCTCTGGACATCGCAGTAGCTGCCCGCGGCGAGGGACGTCTGGAAGGTCTGACTGACCGATGAGCCCTCGTGGTTGATGACCACGTACGCCTTGTCGCCACGGCCGAACGCGATGGCGTCGTTGCCGTTGTCCCACCAGTTGGTCATTCCTGTTCCGCTCGCGGTGTTGCGGAACTTGACCATGCTGCGGATCTCGGGCCAGGCGTGCTGGCACTTCCAGCCGTCGCTGTAACAGGCGTTCACCTGGCCGCCGTTGGGCGATCCCGCGTCGCTGCTGCTGAACTCGTAGCCGGAGTGCACGTCCGGGGCGCCGTAAGGCAGGGCCAGCATGAAGACATGGGCGAGGGTGTAGTTCGCGCCGTCCTTGTAGCTGAGGGTCTGGCCGTGGCGCTCGGTGTCGTGGTTGGCGACGAAGACCGCGGAGGAGCCGCTGGGCATGTAGCCCCAGCCCTCGCCGAAGTTCTTCAGGTAGGCGAGCTTCTCGTTGTTGAACACCCGCTTGAGGTCCCAGCCGTAGCGGAACTCCTGGGCGTCTCCGGTGGCGGTGTACTCGCTCGGCGAGACCGCCTCGCCCGCGCCGTAGATCGTCTCCTGCTTCCAGTAGACGCCGGGGTTGCTCAGCCGGGACTTGATGTTCTTCAGGTCGTCCACGGGGATGTGCTTGGCCGCGTCGACCCGGAAGCCGTCGACGCCCAGGGACAGCAGGTCGTTGAGGTAACCCGCGATCCGTCCCCGGACGTACTCCTCACCGGTGTCGAGGTCGGCGAGCCCGCCCAGTTCGCAGTTCTGGACGTTCCAGCGGTCCTGGTAATTGCTGATGTCCGCCTGGCAGTTGTCCATGTCGAAGACCGAGTACGTGCCCGGGTAGTCGTACTTGGTGAAGGCGGATCCCGCCGAGCCGGTGCCGGAGGCGTTCGTCATGTGGTTGATCACCGCGTCGGCGACGACCTTGACCCCCGCGGAGTGGCAGGTGTCGACCATGTTCTTGAACGCGGCACGGTCACCGAGCCGGGTGCCGATCTGGTAGCTGACGGGCTGGTACGCGGCCCACCAGGCCTCGCCCTGGATGCGCTCCTGGGGCGGCGAGACCTGCACATAGCCGTAGCCGTCCGGGCCGAGGCGATCCGTGCACTCCTTGGCCACCGAGGCGAACTTCCACTCGAAGAGGACCGCGGTGACGTCCTTGCCGCCGGGCGGGGCGGCCTGCGCCGGCGACGAACCGCCGACGATGCCGAAGGCGGCTCCCGCCACCAGGGCGAGCACGCCGGCCATCGGTCTGCGGGATCTGGTCTTCCGGACCGTCATGAAGGGCCTCCTGCAGCGGTGAGGGATGACCTTGTCCGGCAACGCGCCGTGCCCGTAAGGCCGTTGAAGGATGTTGCAGAAATATTTCAACGCCGTTTTCGGTCGAGACCGTACGACCCCCATGGGCCTCGGTCAACCCTCTGGGCGCACTCTCGCCCCGAGCCCGACATCCCTTGGTTTCCTGCACCGCAAGACCTTACGCAAGTCATTGCGACGGTGTTACGTTCAACCACGCCTCCGGTCCGAGCAGTCGGGGGACCCGGACAACGGGCCCCACGCGCCCGGCTGTTCGGACCGGAGTTCTCGGCTCAGCGGCGGGGCTGCGAGGTCGAGCCGCGCACCACGAGCTCGGGCTGGAAGACGAACTCCGTGTGCTGCACGGGGTTTCCCTGCATCTCCTCAAGCAGCGCGCCCACCGCGGCGCTCGCCATCGCCTGCACCGGCTGGCGCACCGTGGTGAGCGGCGGGTCGGTGAACGCGATCAGCGGCGAGTCGTCGAAGCCGACCACGGAGATGTCACCGGGCACCGAGAGGCCCCGCTGGCGTGCCGCGCGGACGGCGCCGAGCGCCATCATGTCGCTGCCGCAGACCATCGCCGTACAGCCCTGGTCGAGCAGCGCGCTGGCCGCGGCGTGCCCGCCCTCGACCGTGAACAGCGTGCGCTGCACGAGCTGCTCGGCCTCCCCCTGTGCCAGGCCGAGAAGGTCGTGCAGCGCCGCCGTGAACCCCTCCGCCTTGCGCAGGGAGGGGACGTACCGGGTCGGGCCGATGGCCAGGCCGATCCGCTCGTGCCCGAGATCGACGAGGTGGCGCACCGCCATCCGCGCGGCCGCCCGGTCGTCGGGCGAGACGAAGGACACGGGGATGTGTTCGTTGAAGCCGTTGATGAGGACGAACGGCACGCCCCTGCCCGCCAGTTCGAGGTATCTGGCGGGGTCGGCCGTGGTGTCCGCGTGCAGTCCGGAGAGGAAGACGATGCCGCTGACCCGGCGCTCCTCCAGCTGCTCGACCAGTTCGTCCTCGGTGGCGCCGTCCGGCATCTGGGTGCAGAGCATCGGGGTGTAGCCGTGCCCGGACAGGACCTGCTCGATGACCTGGGCGAAGGCGGGGAAGATCGGGTTGCTCAGCTCGGGGACGACAAGCCCGACCAGGCCCGCGCTGTGCCGCTTCAGCCGCACCGGACGCTCGTAGCCCAGGACGTCGAGGGCCGCGAGGACCCGGCGCCGGGTGCCGGTCGCCACGCCCGGCTTGCCGTTGAGCACCCGGCTCGCGGTCGCCTCGCTGACCCCGGCCTGGGCCGCGATGTCCGCGAGCCGCGGGGCGCCACGATCGGCACCCCGCGGCGGGGAGAACGTCACACCGCCCACCAGACGGTGGTGTCGGCGGGCAGCTGAACCTTGCCGCCTGCGGTCTCTGCGGACTCCACCTCGGCGTTCGCGAGCAGGACCCGGCCGGGAGCCGGGATCCGCACCGCCTCGCCGGTGGTGTTCGCGGTGCACACGAAGCCCTCGCGGCGGAACGCGAGCACGCCATCGGGCGCCTCCAGCCACTCCAGCGAGTCGCCCGCGCCGAGCCCCGGCTGCGTACGACGGATCGCGAGCGCCCGGCGGTACAGCTCAAGGGTCGATGCCGGGTCCCCGGTCTGCGCCTCGACGCTCAGCTCGCCCCACCCCTCGGGCTGCGGCAGCCAACTGCCGCCCGCGCCGAAGCCGTAACTGGAACCGTCGACGGTCCACGGGATGGGCACCCGGCACCCGTCACGGAAGCCGTCCTGCCCGCTCGCCCGCACGAACGACGGGTCCTGACGCACCTCGTCGGGCAGGTCGGTGACGTCCGGAAGACCCAGCTCCTCGCCCTGATAGACGTACGCCGAACCGGGCAGCGCGAGCATCAGGAGCGTCGCCGCGCGGGCCCGCCGCAGGCCGAGCTCGCGGTCGCCGGCCTCGCGCAGCTGGGTGCCGAGCCCCGGCGGGTTGGCGAACCGTGTGGCGTGCCGGGTGACGTCGTGGTTGGAGAGCACCCAGGTGGCCGGCGCGCCGACGGGCCGCATGGCGGCGAGTGAGACGTCGATGACCTCGCGCAGCTCCGCGGCGTCCCAATGGGTGCCCAGATACTGGAAGTTGAAGGCCTGGTGCATCTCGTCGGGGCGTACGTACGCGGCGGCGCGCTCGACAGTGGGGGTCCACGCCTCGGCGACGAGGATCCGCTCGCCGGCGTACTCCGACAGAACCTTGCGCCAGCTGCGGTAGATCGCGTGCACGCCGTCCTGGTCGAAGAACGGCATGGCGTCGTTGCCGAGCAGCTTCAGCTGGTCGCGCGTGCCGATGTCGGGCAGCCCTTCGGCCTTGACCAGGCCGTGGGCGACGTCCACGCGGAAGCCGTCGACGCCCATGTCGAGCCAGAAGCGCAGGATCGAGCGGAACTCGTCGTGGACGGCCGGGTGTTCCCAGTTGAAGTCCGGCTGCTCGGGGGCGAAGAGGTGGAGGTACCACTCGCCGTCCGGCGTGCGCGTCCAGGCCGGGCCGCCGAAGATGGACTCCCAGTCGTTCGGGGGCTGCGAGCCGTCCGCGCCCTTGCCGGGCCGGAAGTGGTAGCGCTCGCGCAGGGGCGATCCTGGGCCCTCGCGCAGGGCGCGCTGGAACCAGTCGTGCTGGTCGGACGAGTGGTTGGGCACCAGGTCGACGATGATGCGCAGGCCCAGGTCGTGGGCGTCGCGCACCAGGGCGTCCGCGTCGAGGAGGCTGCCGAACATCGGGTCGATCGCACGGTAGTCGGCGACGTCGTAACCGGCGTCGGCCTGCGGCGAGGAGTAGAAGGGGCTGAGCCAGACGGCGTCGACGCCGAGGTCTCTGAGGTGGGGAAGGCGGGTGCGGATGCCTTCCAGGTCACCCATTCCGTCGCCGTTGCCGTCGGCGAAGCTGCGCGGATAGACCTGATAGATCACCGCGCCGCGCCACCAGTCCGTGTGGGTGCCGGAGGCGGGGGCTGCAGGGGCAGCGAGATGCTGGGTCATGTCTTCCCTGAGATCGAGAGTTCGAGAGACCGAGGGGGGTGCGTGCGCGGGGCGCCGGGTCAGGACTTCGTCGCGCCGGCCGTCAGGCCGGAGACCAGGTGGCGCTGGACGAAGCCGAAGATCACCGCGGCGGGCAGCGCGACGATCACCGCGGACGCCGTCAGCGAACCCCAGTCGCTGGTGTACTGGTTGACGAAGGTCTGCAGGCCGCCCGCGAGCGTGAGGTTCTCCTCGCCGGTCATGAAGGCGGATGCGTACGCGACCTCGGCCCAGCCGGTGATGAAGCTGTAGAAGCCGGTGACGGCGAGACCGGGCTTGGCCAGCGGGACGATGAGCCGCCAGAAGGTGCCGAACGGATTGAGCCCGTCCACCCGCCCGGCCTCGTCGATCTCCACCGGAATGGTGTCGAAGTACCCCTTCATCATCCACGCGCTGAACGGCACGGCGATCGTCAGATACGTGACGACCAGGCCGATCGGCTGGTTGAGCAGGCCGAGGTTCGCGAGCAGGTTGTAGAGCGGCACGATGAGCACCGCGACGGGGAACATCTGGGTGATCAGGAGCATCCACATCAGCGGGCGCATGCCGGGGAACTTGAAGCGGCTGACCGCGTATCCGGTGGTCGCGGAGATGAAGACGCCGATCACCGTGGTCAGTCCGACGACGAGCAGCGAGTTGGCCACCCAGCTGAGGAACTCGGTGTCGTTGATGACGTGGCTGTAGTTGCCGAGCGTGAAGTCCTTCACCACGTCGGTGGAGAAGGCCTCGCTCTTCGGCTTGAACGAGGTGATCAGCAGCCACAGCGGCGGCAGGACAGCGGCGGCGGAGGCGATCAGCAGGGTCAGGTGCAGCCCGACGGAGGCCAGCGGCCCGCGCTCGCCGCGCGGCCTGACCTTCGCCTTCGTGGTGGTAGTGGTCTTGGTGGTCATGGCGGTCACCACACCTCTCCCTGCTTGCGGAGCGCACGGCGGTAGACCACCGCGAAGAGCGAAAGGAGCAGCAGAATGATCACGCCCCAGGCGGCGGATCCGGCGAAGTCGCGGGGGCTCACCACGAACGAGAGCCGATAGGCGTACGTCACCAGGATCTCGGTGGCGTCTCCCGGGCCGCCCCGGGTGAGCAGGAAGATCACCGGGAACATGTTGAAGGTCCAGATGCCGCTGATCAGGATGACCGTGCTGCTGACGGACCGCAGGCCGGGCAGGGTGATGTTGCGGAAGCGCTGCCAGGCGTTCGCGCCGTCCATCTCCGCGGCCTCGTACAGCTCGCCCGGTATGGACTGCAGTCCGCCGAGCATGGCGACCAGCATGAACGGGACGCCGAGCCAGACGTTGACGGTGATCACCGAGAGCTTGGCCCAGGTGGGGTCGTTCAGCCACGGGATCGCGTCGATGCCGCCGCCGGCGAGGATCTTGTTGAGGATGCCGTTCTTCTCGTTGAAGATCAGCCGCCAGGTGAAGACGGAGACGAAGGCCGGCACCGCCCACGGCAGGATCAGCGCCATCCGGTAGAAGGAGCGCCCCGCGAGCTTGCGGTTGAGCATGTTCGCCAGGATGAGGCCGATCCCGAAGGACAGCGCGACGCAGGAGACCGTCCAGATGACGGTCCAGGTCAGCCGGTCCCAGAAGACGCCGTCCTGGAGGACCGCGGTGTAGTTGTCCAGGCCGAGCGACTTGTACGTCGCCGGGATGTGGTTGACGCCGATGGTGCGCTCGACGTTCGCCTCGTTGGCGTCGGTCGTCGACAGATAGAGGCCGCGCACCAGCGGATAGCCGATGATCACGCCGATCACGGCCACCACGGGGGCGACCATGGCCCACGCGTACCAGTGGGTGGACAGCGCCCTGCGGAACCGTCCGGGGGTCTTGCCGGTCCGCCGTCCGCGGCCTTGGCCAGTGACCGGCTGCTGTCAACAGCCATTTACTTGTAGTCCTTCAGGAGCTTGCGGTACGCGTCACCGACGCCCTTGGCCCCGCCCTCGGGCGAGGTCTTGCCGCTGAGCACCTTCTCCATCTGCAGCCGGATCGGCTCGAAGAGGGCGTTCGCCTCGGGGATCCACGGGCGCTCCACGGACTTGTCCACGGCCGGCTTGAAGAACTGCACCATCTGGTTGTCCTTGACGGACTTCACGTCGTAGACGGAGGTGCGGGTCGGCAGCAGGCTCAGCTTCTCGGTGGTCTGCTGCTGCACCTTGGCGGAGCTCATGTACTTGATGAACTCGTAGCTCGCGTCGAGGTTCTTGGAGCCCGCGTAGGCCGCGAGGTTCCAGCCGCCCTGCGGGGATGCCTGGCGGTCGCTGCCGCCGGGGACCGGGGCGATGCCGAGGTTGCCCTTGTCGCCCTTGAACTGCTTGCCCTGCAGCGCGCCCTCGATGGACCAGGGGCCGTCGAGCGCCATCGCGACGTCGCCGTCCTTGAAGGCGTTGAGCTGGTTGTTGTAGCCGTCGCTCGCGTCGGTGGTGGCCGCCTTGGAGTCGACCAGGTCCTTCATGACCTTGAAGGCCGCGGCGCCCTGGGGGTCGTCGACGGTGACCTTCTTGTTCTTGGTGTCGAGGAGGTCGCCGCCCTCTCCGTAGAGGTACGGGAGGTAGTAGTACGGGTCGTCGCCGCGCAGGTAGAGGCCGGTCTTGCCGGACTTCGACTTGATCTTCTTCGCGGCGCTCTTCACCTCGTCGAAGGTCTTGGGCGCCTCGACACCGGCGTCCTTGAGCATCTTCTTGTTGTAGAAGAGCGCCAGGGTGTCGATGGTCTGCGGGGCCGCGTACGTCTTGCCCTTGAACTTGGTGCTCGCCGCGGCCTGCGGGAGGTAGTCGCCCGCGTCGTCGAGCGCGGGGGTGCCCTCCAGCGGGGCGAGGTAGCCGAGGTTGGCGAAGTCCGCGACCCAGGCGACCTCGGTGCGCATCACGTCCGGGGCTCCGGAGTTGCCGCCCGCGGCGTTCTTGAACTTGGCGTTGGCCTCGCCGAACGCGACGCTCACATAGTTGACCTTGACGCCCGGGTGGAGCTTCTCGAAGCCCTTGGCGAGCTTCTCGTACGTCCCCTTCTCGGCGTCGTTCGAGGTGTCCCAGAAAGTGACGGTGCCGGACAGCTTGCCCGAACTGTTCTTGCCACTGTCACCGTCGTCGCCACCGCACGCTGCCGCCGTCAAGGTCAGGGCCGCGACCAGCGCGGTGGCTCCTATGCCACGCCGCATGTGAACTCCTTCAACTGAACCCGAAGACAAGGGGAGACGGGACCCCGACGAGAGGTGTCTCCTACGAGCCGCACTGGACGCGGCGCCGGGTTGCCACGGAACGTAACAGGATTGAAAAGCCGACGAAAGACCTTGCGAGAAATTTCTGCAAGGGCTGTTGATCGTTACCGCCGCGTGTCCTGAAGGTTGCCGTCACGCCGCTTGACCGGCCTCATCAGGCGCCCCGCTCCCGCCCGTTCCCCCACCACGGCCTGCAAGTACCTTGCAGAGACGGACTTTCTGCAAGTTTCGGCAGCCTGTGGGCAATCCGGCAGCCGCCCGGTACAGTCCCGTCCATGACCGCACGGCTCGTCGACATCGCAGCGCAGGCGGGCGTCAGCGAAGCCACCGTGAGCCGGGTGCTCAACGGCAAGCCCGGAGTCGCGGCCGCCACCCGTGAATCCGTCCTCGCGGCGCTCGACATGCTCGGCTTCGAGCGCCCCTCGCGGCTGCGCCACCGCAGCAGCGCGGGCCTGGTCGGTCTGATCACGCCCGAGCTGGACAACCCCATCTTCCCGGCGCTCGCCCAGGTCATCGCCCAGGCCCTGACCCGCCAGGGCTACACGCCCGTGCTCGCCACCCAGACCCCGGGCGGCTCCACCGAGGACGAGCTCACCGACATGCTGGTGGACCGCGGCGTCTCCGGGATCATCTTCGTCTCCGGGCTGCACGCCGACACCACCGCCGACATGGAGCGGTACGAAGTGCTGCGGGGCAAGGGCGTTCCGTACGTCCTGGTCAACGGCTTCTCGCCCAAGGTGCAGGCCCCTTTCATCTCCACGGACGACCGGGCCGCGGCCCGCCTTGCCGTCACGCATCTCGCATCGCTCGGCCACACGCGCATCGGGCTCGCGGTCGGGCCCAAGCGCTTCGTGCCCGTACTGCGCAAGATCGAGGGCTTCCAGATCGGCATGCGCGAGCGCCTCGGGATGTCGCCCGCGGAGTCGGAGGAGCTGATCGAGCACTCCCTCTACACGCTGGAGGGCGGCCAGGCCGCGGCGGGCACGCTGATCGGCCGTGGCTGTACGGCGATCGTGTGCGCCAGCGACATGATGGCGCTCGGCGCCGTCCGGGCCGCCAGGGAACGGGACTTGGCGGTGCCGCGCGACATCTCCGTGGTCGGCTACGACGACTCCCCGCTCATAGCGTTCACCGATCCCCCGCTGACCACCATCCGCCAGCCCGTCCAGGCGATGGGCCAGGCGTCGGTGCGTACGCTCCTCGAGGAGATCGGCGGAACGCCCGCCCCGCACAGCGAGTTCGTGTTCATGCCGGAGCTGGTGGTGCGTGACTCGACGGCATCGGGACGGCAGGACTCGGGACGACAGGACCAGCGTCCGACCTGAGCCCGCCTGGGCCCGCCTGAGCTCGCCTGAGCCCGGGTGCAAGCCCATGACGGTTCTTGCGGAAAATCTTGACGGGTTCCTGCACAACAGGCAGGCTCGGCCGCGGAAATCCCCCCACGACAGCCTGGCGCGTGGCTGTCTCCGTGGGCACACCTGTGCCCGTTCCTCGAAGGAGCCGCATCCATGCACCACCGATTCCGCCTGCTGGGCGGGGTGTCGGCCGGAATACTCGCCGCGGCCGGCCTCGCCACGTTCGCGCCCTGGCAGTCACAGGCGACACCCCCCGGCGAGAAGACCGTCACGGCCACCATGTTCGAGCGCCCGTTCAAGGACGTCGCCACGGCCTGCACCGATCAGCTCGGCCCTGCCGGATACGGCTATGTCGAGGTGTCACCCGCCACCGAGCACATCCAGGGCGACCAGTGGTGGACGTCGTACCAGCCCGTCAGCTACAAGATCGCGGGACGGCTCGGTGACCGCGACGCCTTCGCCGGCATGGTCGACGCCTGCCACAAGGCGGGCGTGAAGGTCATCGCGGACGCCGTCATCAACCACATGGCGGCCGGTTCCGGGACGGGCACCGGCGGCACCGCGTACACGAAGTACGGCTATCCCGGGTACTTCCAGGACGCGGACTTCCACACCTGCCGCTCGAACATCAACGACTACACCAACCGCGACAACGTCCAGAACTGCGAGCTGGTGGGCCTCGCCGACCTCGACACCGGCAGCGACGCGGTCCGCACCACGATCGCCGACTACCTGAGCGATCTGCGGTCGTTGGGCGTGGACGGCTTCCGCATCGACGCCGCCAAGCACATGGCCGCCGACGACATCGCCGCCATCAAGGGCAAGATGAGCGACCCGGGCTACTGGGTGTCGGAGGTCATCCACGGCGGCGGCGAGGCGGTTCAGCCCGAGGAGTACACGGGCATCGGCGACGTCGACGAGTTCCGTTACGGCGGGCACCTCAAGAGCGCCTTCCAGGGCGGCTCCATCGCCCAGCTGAAGTCCGTCGCGGACGGCAAGCTGGGCAGCGGCTCGGCCCGTACGTTCGTCGACAACTGGGACACCGAGCGGGGCGGCTCGACGCTCACCTACAAGGACGGCGCGAGCTACACACTGGCCAACGTCTTCATGCTCGCCTCCCCCTACGGCTCGCCCAACGTGTACTCCGGCTACGAGTGGTCCGACAAGGACGCGGGCCCGCCGAGCGGCGCCGACGGCTGGACGGACACGCACGCCGACAAGGCGGTCACCGGCCTGGTCGGGTTCCGCAACGAGGTGGGCTCGGCCGAGCTGACCGACTGGTGGGACAACGGCGGCAGCGCGCTGGCCTTCGGCCGCGGCGCCAAGGGATTCGTCGCTCTCAACAACGGCGACGGCGAGCTCACCCAGACCTTCGCGACGTCCCTGCCCGGCGGCACGTACTGCAATGTCGCCAAGGCCTCGCCTGACAGCTGCGACGGCAACACCGTCACCGTCGGCGACGACGGCAAGATCGAGACGAAGCTGCCCGCGCGCAGCGCGCTTGCCCTGCACACCGGGGCAAAGGCCGGCTGACGCCGCGCCTCGCGCGGGTGCCGCCGTTCCCAGGACGGCGGCACCCGCGCGAGGATGACCGGATTCACCATTTAGGGAGTGGCATGACAGCGCAGTCCGACGTACGCACAAGCCGTCTGCTGTACGGGTGCATGGGGCTCGGCGGGACCTGGGACACCACGCCGTACACGGCCGCCGACATCGCGCACGCCGAGGCGTCGGTGGAAGCCGCGCTCGCCGTCGGCATCACGGCGTTCGACCACGCCGACATCTACCGGCACGGCAAGTCCGAAGCGGTCTTCGGCGAGGTCCTCGCCAGGGCGCCCGAACTGCGCGGGCGCATCCTGCTGCAGACCAAGTGCGGCATCCGGCTCACCGACGGCGAACGCCCCGGCCTGTACGACCTGCGGGAAGCGAGCATCGTCCGGCGCGTCGAGGAGAGCCTCACCCGGCTGCGCACCGATGTCATCGACGTACTGCTGCTGCACCGGCCCGACCCGCTGACCGGCCCTGACGAGATCGCGAAGGCGCTCGACTCGCTCCACGGGCAGGGCCTGGTGCGCCACTTCGGCGTGTCCAACATGAGTGCCGCGCAGATCGCCCGCCTACAGGCACATCTCGACGTTCCGCTGGTCGCCAATCAGCTGGAGATGAGCCTGGGCAGCCGCGACTGGGTCGAGTCCGGCGTGCTCCTCAACACGCCGGCCGCGACCGGCAACGGCTTCCCGCACGGGACGATCGAGTACTGCGCCGCCAACGGTCTCCAGCTGCAGGCCTGGGGATCCCTCGCCCAGGGCCGCTACAGCGGAGGCCAGGACTCACCGGCCGGGCGGCTCGTCACCGGCTTGGCCGAGCGCAAGCAGACGACGCCGGAGACGATTCTCCTGTGGTGGCTCCAGCGTCATCCGGCCCGGATCGCGCCCGTCATCGGCACCAGCAGGCCCGAGCGCATCCTCGCCTGCCGGGACGCCGCACACCGCGAGCCGGACCTCACCCACGAGGAGTGGTACGAGCTGTGGGTCGCCGCCCGCGGTGAACCGTTGCCCTAGGTGAAGCATTGCCCTAAACGACCACGGCTCGTGCACGTGCCCCCTCGGCTCCGTCCCCCTACGCTGGAAATCCCGGGGGACGCATCGTCCGGACGCCGCCCAGGCGCCCCGAGGAGGAACGGCATGCCCATCGCCACGGTCAATCCCGCCACCGGCGAGACGCTCGAGACCTTCCAGCCGCTCGCGCACGCGGAGGTCGAGCGCCGCCTTGCGGCCGCCGACGCCGCGTACGCCCGGCATCGCCTCACCGACTTCGCCGAGCGGGCCCGGCTCCTGAACCTGGCCGCGGACCTCCTTGAGGAGGACGTCCCCTTCGTCGCCCGCACGATGACGACGGAGATGGGCAAGCCCGTCAAGGCCGCGAGGGCCGAGGCGGCCAAGTGCGTCAAGGCCATGCGCTGGTACGCCGAGCACGCCGAGGCACTGCTCGCCGACGAGCACCCCGCGTCGGCCGACGTGACGGACTCCGGCGCGTCCCGGGCGGTCGTCCGCTACCGGCCGATCGGCCCGGTGCTCGCGGTGATGCCGTGGAACTTCCCGCTCTGGCAGGTCGTCCGCTTCGCCGCCCCCGCCCTGATGGCCGGCAACGTCGGGCTGCTCAAGCACGCGTCGAACGTCCCCCAGACGGCCCTGTACCTGGAGGATCTCTTCCTGCGCGCCGGGTTCCCGCACGGCTGCTTCCAGACGCTGCTCGTCGGCTCGGGTGCCGTGGAGGGCATCCTGCGCGACGAGCGGGTGGCCGCGGCGACCCTCACCGGCAGCGAACCGGCGGGCCAGTCGGTGGCATCCATCGCGGGCCACGAGATCAAGAAGACCGTCCTGGAGCTGGGCGGCAGCGACCCCTACCTCGTGCTGCCGAGCGCCGACATCGACCGCGCCGCCACGGTCGCGGTGACGGCCCGCGTGCAGAACAACGGCCAGTCCTGCATCGCCGCGAAGCGCTTCATCGTGCACGCCGACGTCGACGACGCGTTCCGCGACCGATTCGTCGCCGGAATGCGGGAGTTGACCGTCGGCGACCCGATGGACGAGGAGACCGACGTCGGCCCGCTCGCCTCCGAGCAGGGCCGCACCGATCTGGAGGAGCTCGTCGACGACGCGCTGGGCCACGGCGCCACCGCGCTGTGCGGCGGGCAGCGCCCCAAGGAGCAGGAGCGGGGCTGGTACTACTCCCCCACCGTCCTCGCCGATGTCACCCCGCAGATGCGCATCCACCGCGAGGAGGCGTTCGGCCCGGTGGCCACGCTCTACCGCGTGGCGAACCTGGACGAGGCCGTGGAGCTCGCCAACACGACGCCGTTCGGGCTGAGTTCAAATGTCTGGACCCGTGACGACGACGAAATGGCGCGCTGCGCGCGGGACATCCAGGCGGGCGGCGTCTTCTTCAACGGCATGACGGCGTCCCATCCCGGCCTGCCCTTCGGCGGCGTGAAGCGCTCGGGCTACGGGCGTGAGCTGTCGGGGCACGGCATCCGCGAGTTCTGCAACATGACGACGGTCTGGTACGGGCCGTAGCCGCCCCAAGGCTCAACTCCCGCCTGACCCAGCCCAGTTGTCGGCTTCCCTGCCGATGTAGAGCTCGGCGAAGGCGGCCGCGGCGGCGCGCGAGCCGAGCACCCTGCGCAGGCGGGCACCCGCGGTGCCCGCCTTGAAGGGGTCACCGGACGACGTCCCGTGCAGCACGTCCGCGAACCACTGCGAGAACTCCTGGTACTGCCACACCCGCGGCAGACAGGCCGCCGAATAGCCGCGCAGCCCGCTGTCGTCGCCCTCCTTGTCGTACGCGACGAGCCCGTCGCCGAGGAGCAGCGCGTCGTGCAGCGCGAGGTTCATGCCCTTCGCGGCGATCGGGGCCGCGAGGTGGGCGGCGTCGCCGGCGAGGTGGAGCCGCCCGTAGGACATGGGCTCCACGACGTAGTTGTGCATGTCCAGGACGCGCTTCTCGACGATCCGCCCTTCGGTGAGCGGCCGCGCGCCGTCCGCCGCGAGGCGGGCGTGCAATTCGGTCCACACCCGCTCGTCGGGCCAGTTGACCGGGTCGTCGCCCGGCGGGCACTCCAGGTAGTAGCGGGTGATCTCGGGGCTGCGGGCCATGTGGGCGGCGAAGCCGCGGGGGTGGAGCCCGAAGACGACACAGTCCGACGACGGCGGCGCCTCGGCGAGCAGCGCCAGCCACCCGATGCCGTAGTCGTGCCGGGCGACGGTCACCTGCTCATCGGGCAGGCAGGCGCGCGTCACGCCGCGCGCCCCGTCACAGCCGGCGACGGCGTCGCACTCGATGCGCACCCGCTCGCCCGTCGCCGGGTCCGTGTACGACGCCGATGGCCGGTCCGTGTCGAGGCCGTGCAGTTCCACATCGCGTACGCCGAAACGGATGTCGCCGCCCGCGACGTCGGCGTAGGAGCGCACCAGGTCCGTCACCAACAGCGGCTGGGGATAGACGAAATGGCGGTGCCCGGACAGCTCGGCGTAGCGGAACCTGTGCCGCTCCCCCGCGCTGCGGAACTCGCACTCGCCGTGGGCCGTCGCGTGTTCCAGGAGCCGGTCGGCGAGCCCGCGCTCCTCCAGGGCGCGCACCGCCCACTCCTCCAAGAAGCCCGCGCGGGGCCGCTGTTCGATGAATTCCCTGCTCTCCGTCTCCAGGACCACGCAGTCCACGGATGCGGCACGGAGGATGTTGGCGACGGTGAGACCCGCGGGTCCGGCGCCCACGACGACGACAGTCATCCGCACATTATGCGTGAGCGCGAGAGAGGCATGGCCCGCCGGTTACGGGGAACCCGAACAGCACCCCCGGGGCCGGGACTTGGACCGCACCCTTCCCCAAAGGGCCACCCCCCCGCCCGGGCCCCCGACGGGGGCGGGGGGGGGGCCACCCCCCGGGACCCCCCCCGGGGGGGCGCGGGGCGGGACAAGACCCCAGGGGCGCGGGA